>DVEB01000236.1 GCA_015295905.1 Synechococcales cyanobacterium M55_K2018_004 | reverse complement strand
GCGATCGCCCAACAAATTAAGCAGCGCTTCATAACTCTCCCAACTCATGTCATAAAGCGTTAATCGTTCAGTTTCAGTAGTTGGAGCAAAAATCATACGGAACCCTCCTTGTTGTGGGGCGAATAAGGAAGCCAGAGAAGTTCTGAGTAACCCAGGTGCCTCATGCGTTTTGCCCGTTCCAAAGCTTTGCCTGGTTTTGCGTTGGGGTCGTCTGCATACAAAGGCTGTGGGCGTTCCAAATAATAGACACTACCTGGCGGAGCGGCAAACACCTGGGGAGCCGGAATGCTCTGACCGGAACCATCTCGATCTTGGATACGACAACTAATGGGAACAGGTTTATCCGTCGCAACACTCACCAAGTTGTCTGATTTCCATTCCCAGGGATAGGCTCGGCAGCGAGCAATATCTCGGTAGCTTCCCGCTTTCGTTTCCTCTCGCTGAATTCGTTCAAAGATGCCCGGTGTGATGAGATAAGCCATACATCGCTTTGATTGCTGGCGACGGGTGTCCGAAGCTTCCTGGAGTTCGCTCCATGCTTCCTCTAGAGCCTCACAGCGTTCCAGCATGGCTCGGTGTCCTTCTCCCCCCAGCCGCAGGACGGTTGCATTCTCCTTCGTATGGCTGAGCAGCGCCTGGTGGGTTTTCTCATCTAGCCCGATCGCCAGACTCCACCCATCCTTTAACCGAATTGCTTTCTCCACGAAGTAACCATCAGCCTCTTTGACCTGGCGCGTTCCCGTTTCCAGGGCATTGTGCGATCGCACTTCTACCGTCCAGGGCTTGGCAAACCCTTTTTTCCAGTCATCTGGTGTAATGTTGCCCTCCTGTACGTAGTTCTTGATGACTTCACAGGGTAAGTAATCCGCCAATGGTTTTTCCTTATCCTCATTATTTTCATGCGGATCATCTAAATTCTTATTACTCCAGAATGGCTTAACTAATGGACAGGGCTTGCTTTGGTCATAGATCATCTGCCCTCGCAACGGATGCTGCTCATCCCACTTTAACGGTACTAGGGGAGTACTTCCGACATAGTTTAATGGGCGTGGAAAATAGAGGGTTTGATTGTGACAGAGAAATGGCCCCTTCATCTCAAAAGACAGCTTCTCCGTAGCTGTTTTGCTGAGCAGTCCCCGTAATGCTCCTGCGATCGCATGTCCATTGGGCGGAAAGGTGCTGCCTGCCCAGGCGCGTTCCCCTGGGGTGAAGGGCTTGGCATCCCGAAACATCAGCACATCCAATGGAGTGATGGTGTGCCAGTACAGGGTTTGAGATTTGACATTTGAGGCTTGAGGTTCTGATACCACTGCAATCATTCAACACCTCCAATTTTGATGTCTCGTTTTCGCAGCACAAAGGCGGCGAGTTTCAGCCAGTTTTGAATCTGGCGATCGCGTTCGCGATCAGCTTCTAGAGTTGTTTCCCAAATTTTTTTGAGAAACTTGACCAAACACTCATTGAAACTCTTCCTGCTATCCTCATCGCCCTTGAAAAAGTCGCGCCGATCGCAAAAGGCATTTACCCACGGTTGAATCGCATCTTCAAGGGGTACAGGATGCTGTTCCCAAATCTGAGCAGCCTGTTCAAATAAGGCAGGTTCTAGATCTTGAACTGAAGCCAGCAGCGATCGCCATTCATTAAATGTGTCAAATTTCGCTGTAGATTTCAGGATATTGCCGTTGCCATACAGCACACGGACTTGCACTGCATCTTTCTCTTGCCTTTTACCGTCCTTCAAATAAACATACTCTTTGGCTTCCGCTTCGGCTTCCCAGAGGTTTTCCAGGGCGATCGCCAGCGGCACCGAATGATGGGCAATCACGATACCAAAGCTAATGGAAGCCTTACTCCCCATCGTAAACAGCGGACGAGGCGACACATTTTCAGGTGGTTCACCATTTTTCCAACGCCAATAATCCCCCGTATTATCAAACTCCTCATGAGGATCGTTACTCCCTTTGAAACACTGCCGCACATCCCACAGCCAGCTATCCCATTCCCACAGGTTCGTGTAGGCCAACACATCATCCCCGCCGCTGTAGATCAGCCGTCCGGCATAGCGTTGCTCTGTCAGATAAGGAACCAATTGATTGGAGAAATCCAGCAATGCGCGGGAGAGCGCCGCATGAGTTGCAGGCCCCATGCGTTTTTTCTGCTGCAAGAACTCAGCAAATGCCTCAGCAACACCCGCTGCTTCCCTGGAGGATTGCTGCACCTTTTCCTTCAAAACGTTGGGTACATAGTCATCGTAAGGCTGGAGCAAACTGCCCTTGAGCCACTCGCTCATACTATCGCCATCCCCCGCTGCCAGCACATACCAATCGGTGGGATTATTCCCGGCTGGAAACCAGGTTGAAATATGCTCCTTTAGACGTTTCAGTTCGCGATTGCGTGCCTTGATTTGCTCTTCATGGGATAGGTCGCTGGGTGGTTCATAGTCATCAATGAGCCAGCCCACATTCAGCAAACGGGGATTGGGCCAATCCTCATGGTGTTTTCTGACCCAGGGAATGCCCCAGGGCAAGTTGGCGGGGGCATCGTCACCCTGGGTTGTCCAGGGAAAGAACCGACTCAAGAACCGACTCAGGTCAGCACAGGCATCTAGGAAATAGTCGATTCTTCCTTGCGCTTTTTGATCTCCCTGGTTTGCCTTTTGCTCCTGTTGGCGCAACCAGCCTGCTACGCCAGAGGTCAAGTCGGGGGAGTAAGAGGCTTCGCGCCATTGTTCGGGAAAATGGGGCAGCACTGCTTTAGATAAAATGCGATGCAAGCCTCGCTTCACGACTTCTGTGGCATTAAGTTCTTCAATGCCGTCAAACAGTCCCGCATGGTTGTCCCAAAGGTTGGCAGTATGGCCTTCGGTGAGCCAATCTTGCTGACCCGCATGGTTGTCTGGGTGAACCACGGGGCCAATGCCAGAAATGGTCGATCGTGGTCCAAACGCAGTTGGCATTTGCCAAGTCCGAGCGTTTTTAACAGCCGTTAGCGCAAAGCGAGTTTGATCGAAAATGTAGGGCCACCAGGAACCAACATTTACTCCTGGTTTCTTGGGGCCAAAGGTGGCTCGCAGAAAGGCTAACTCCTTTTCCAGGAACAGCCGGGTCTCCTCGGTTAGGTTGTAGGCAGTGTTTTGCATATCGACCCAGGGATCGCGATCGGATTCCTGATTTCGCAAAATACCTGTATCTTTTAAGTCTGCTCCCTCCTTGCCAATCGCCACCGCCGACCAATAGGTCTGCCAGTAAGCATCTAGCCAGCCATTCCAGGTGGTGTCGGTTTCCTGCAAACCGGGCATCCACCGTCGTTCCTGTTGCAATAAAGTCAACACTTCTCGCCCCAAGCGCCGCCATTCTGCTTTCAGGGATTGCTTGGCGGTTTGCATGGCAGCCGCAACCTTATCCTTGGGCAAAATCATCACCAACACATTGGGAAAGCCTGCTGTCAGCAGTTGCTGGCCTTTGGGACGATCGATGAGATCCTGAAACTCTGACCACTCTTCTCGAAGCCAATAGTCAATCAGGGGTTGCTGAAATAAGCTGGGATACAAGAAACTGTCGGGGCCATAGATTTGGGCTAAGTTCCAACAGACTTTGGCCGAGAGATAGTGCAAAATCCAGGAGCCAGCCCAAAAATCCCGCATTTTGCGGCTGGCCTTAATCAGTTCTTGGACGGGGGTAAAGCTAAAGGCTGCGAGATAAGCGCGGGATAGTGGCTTATCTTTTGACCATCGTTCTGTAATGTCTTCCTCCGTTAGGTTGTAGCCCGCTAATGCGCCACAAAGAGCAGCAGTAATACTGGTATGGCTCCAGATCGACCCATCGGGAATGCGGGTTTCGGCGGGCATTAAGAGTAGAGATGGGGCATTAAAGGCTTTGCAAGCCGCTTCGGGTAAACATCGCCAGAGCCACCAGAAGACTTTCTTGGGATCTGCTTCTTGCTTTAGCCAATTAGGAAATAGCTGGTTTTCCTGATCTTTAATGTATTGGGCACGATTGGCACCTTGAACCAACGTTTGATGATTAGGCTCTGGCAGTTTCCAGCTTGGAATTTTTGCACCGGATAGTAGATGACTAATTTCCAGTCCGTTTTCTCCATAGTCTATGGAGTTGTTGAGGCTACCAATGGCGGAGCGATCGCTAGCAGAGGTAATCAGATCAGAATCTGCAATCCACTTAAAGATGGTTTTGCCACTTTGTTTAGGAGATATTTGAGTCTGGTTAGTTGCGTCTTCCTGCTGATCCGTTCTCAGCGCGTTTAGCCAGGAAGCCATTACGTTGAGTTCTTGCCAATAGCTTTCACCCCCACGTCCGGTGTTGTTGTGAAGTGCTTTCAGTACTGGATCATGCAACAGTCCCCAGATTTTGGCTTGCCAGAACTTCTCAGACACGATCGCTTCTCCCTTGCAATGCCAGATGGAATTATTTCTGTTCAACTTTAACCAGACTGCCCAGTTTTTACGAAGCAACTACCAATATTTCATCAAGGTTTTTTCTAATTTTCATAGATGAGACCACAGGCTATTTCTGGGGCATTCTATAGGTGGCTTATTAAATATCGTCTTTTTGTTGACATCGATGCCAAGACCTCCTAGCCCTCACCCCTACTCCGATCCATCCGCGTTTGAGCGGCTTTTAGTGCTCTTGGCCACCCTGATTCGCTATCCGGGGGTGGGAGGATTTACCTACGATGAGGCTGCGGCACAAACTCATGATGCCCTGCTAGAGGTGCAACACTACCTGCAAAAAGTGGCAAATGAGTTGGGTTTAGCGCTGCCACAATACTCGACCCATACCCTGCGTAAAGATTTGGTGACCTTGCGCCGCTATGGAGTGCTCAACCAGCGGATGTATCGCTGGGGCTACTACGTGGGAACAGGAGCAATGAACCTTGAAGAATTGCGGATTATTTTGCAGGCTGCTCGATCACAGGCACAGGCGCAGGGCGACCCTCAAACTCGACAGGTCTGCCGCCAGTTGGAGAAGCGACTGCGGGGGTTAGACCTGGAGTTGCAGGGACAGTTGTTTTATCCGGTGCGCTCGCACCTCAATCGCACCATTGTTTATTCTGACCCAGAGGAAATGATGGCCAAGGGACAGTACCGCCACACCCTGTTTCATTGCATCGGAGACGTAGAGACGGCAATTGTGCAAGGGCAACCGATACAGTTACACCGACTAGCCGACCCCTTTGGTACGGCTGGCGTCGGGAGGATTCAAGTCTATCCCCTCCAGTTGATCTACTCAGAACCCGCTTGGTATCTGCTGTTTGAGCATTTACCCAATCAACACCTCGAAATTGAACGGGTCGATCGGTTTGGGGACAACGTTCAACGCCTAGAGGTCAATCAACGAGAAATAGCGCTGCAACACCAACGATTGCAGGTAGCGCAGAAGCTATTGCAGGATGGCTGGGGGCTGTATTTAGGGACACCACAACAGCAGCAGCTAGAACTAGCTGGCCAGGGCAAATTGGTTGAGGTTAAAGTGCGCTTTTTTGAGCCGGTGGATGCCTTTATCTTGGAGGGCGATCGCCGTCACCCCACACAGAAACTTCGCAAAGGCCAACACGATGGCAAACGCTTTGTTGATTTTAGGGTGCGTTTGCCAGAGCGATCGCTCAGTGAATTTTGCCGTTGGGTCAATCGGTTTATGCACCACGCCAAATTTCTGACTCCAGAATATCTAGCAAAACAGCATCAGGAAAATGCCCTGAAGCTGGTGAGACTCTATGCTGAATGACGTCAGTTTGAGTTCAGCAGGTTTTGGCACACCGCGCGATACACGATGTCCCAAAACCCTTGCTGTTCCGTGCGCGACGCGCACGGAACAGCAAGGGTTTCAGCTTATCCCGAATTCACGCTTGTTTAGCGTCTTCTTCTGGGGCGTCGCCCATCTTCGTCGTTGCTGCCACCATGAGGCCGGGAGTTGCCAGGGTCACATCCTTCTGCACCGTTGCCAATGCCCTGGTTACAATGCCGCCGCCGCCGATTATCATCATCGTCATCGTCGTCACAACCCCTGTTGCAGCTTTGACGGTCTCGATCGACAATCAAAACATAACCATCTCGCTCTTGGTAGCGTTCGTAGGTAGTAATTTGACGAACCACTCGAAAAACAGAGACTCTTGTAGCGCTGAGACTAATCAAATCCACCAGCGTTCCTGGTAGCGAGGTGAGGATGGCCGATGTGCTGCGGCTAAAGATGCTGATGGTGCGGCTCACCAAAGCGAAACTGCCCCGCTGAAAACTGGTGGTATATGTGCAAATGCTGGGTGGTGTGGGCAGACCTTGAAGTTGGAAGAGGCGTGTGTTAATCGTGCGAGTATTTTCCAGGAACGTCACGCGAGTTTCCCGCAGTGTGGTGCCACTCACTTGGGTGAAATAGTCGTAAACTGCGGTATTGTTGTCAATCGCTGCATCGCGATCCACATCGAGTCCATAAACTGTCCGCACTGTGCCAAAATTGCGTGCATCTTCTGGCAACACTAGTGTCACGGCAGCATGGTTTGACAGCAATTCAAATTCGCTGTAGCCAATCAGTCGATTGTTGAGCGTAAATAATCGCACGACAACGCGATCGCCCTCACTTAAGCCGCGCACAAACTCTGCCCGTTGGTTCATCCGATAGCGAAAATCGCCGATAAACTGCTCATTTAGGAACGTATTGCCGCGACGAGGCTTGAGTGATACTCGTGCAATGACTTCTGGTAAGGTAACCCGCGCTTGACGAATTGCAAGGCTGAAGTGTCCGGCGGTGACACGGTTGGTTACCTGGGTTGTGTTGCGTGTAGTAGTTGTGGTGGTACGAGTGGCCACCAGTTGGGTGGTACGAGTGGTGGCAATTTGGTTAAAGAAACCAACCGACTCCCAGGAAACTCGGCGATCGCGCCCTCCCCGCCGCTGGTCATACCGGATCATCGCAACAACTTTGAGTTCGATGGTTTCTAGATCTACTCGATCATTGACTAATGCATCCCGCAAATCGTTAATGCGAATGACTTCAGGAGCCAGGGTCAGCCGACCGCGATTGTTCGTGATTAGACGTGCTCCAGTGTTGGTGAAAATCTCCTTCCAGCGTCCATTAACCTTGCCAAACACTTGGTAGATGACATTTGCGTAGGTTGTCTCTGGCTTATCTAACACATCTAGTTGCAAGACCAGCGCCGTGACACGTTGCCGCTCATCGACCAGACGGGCCATCCGCAAGTTGCAATCCCAGTCCTGCTGGCGTTGAGCAACGAGGCTGGGGGTGAGTTGACGTTGACCCCCGCCGCGTTGGATATCTTCGCTGGCTGCAGCAGTTGCCACTAAAGCGAACGGCGATGTACTCCACAGCATGGGGGCAGCAATGAGGGCGATCGCAGCTTTCCGAGAAACCTTCGACAACATCGAACAATTTTGTCCGGATCGGGTCTGGCTGGCGTTGTTCATAGGGTGTATTGCTCAAGGTGAATTGCAGAAAAAATCAGAGCGCAAATCGACAACACAAATTTCAGCAGCGCATTGTTGGACTTTCTGAAAAAGACCGTCCTCAAATGGTGCTGTTTGTGTTGTTGGTTGCCTTGACTCTGCTGAGCAGCAGGAGTTCCGGTTTTTTCTTAAAGAATGTGTAAAGCTTAGTTCCCGAAATAGGCCAGTGTCTTCGGTGTTTTCTGGGGAATCGAGGGGTCTCAGCCCCTCATCCAACCAACTTTGAATCAACTCTGCACAGCCTTTTAGTCGCCCTTTATACCAACTCCGTCGGTTAATGAGTCAGTTTGTCGTGATGTAAAAAGCAGTTTGTAGGAATCCAGTGCAGCGGGAGTTCCCACAAAATGCGTTGTCCTAACCTATGCGTGTAGCGCTATACCGTGACTTTGGGCTCAGAGGGAAACCCGCTTGGCCCGAACTGACGTTAATTTAAGAAATCTTCATCGGATTTACCATAATGTAAAGAAATCTTGCAGCAATCCACACATTTTTTCCTGGAGAGCTTTCGTTCAATAGAGGTGGGATGTGCTGTAAACACAAAGGACGAGCCATGTCAAATATCAGCAGTGAGTCGCTTCCGCCCCATCGCGTTGTGATCGTGGGGGGTGGGTTTGGTGGATTGTATGCTGCCAAGGAGCTAGGGCGTGCGCCAGTAGACGTTACATTAATTGACAAACGAAATTTTCATCTGTTTCAACCGCTGCTCTACCAAGTTGCTACAGGAAGTCTTTCCCCTGCCGATATTTCGTCGCCCCTGCGAGGGATTCTCAGCCGCAACAAAAACACCCGCGTCTTGCTGGATGAAGTCATTGATATCGACCCTGAGCGTCAAACAGTTCAACTAAACGGCGGCGACGTTCCCTACGACACGCTGATTGTTGCAACAGGCGTTAGCCACCATTACTTCGGGAATGACCAGTGGCGGGATGTGGCTCCTGGCCTTAAGACTGTTGAAGATGCTCTGGAAATGCGTCGTCGCATCTTCTCGGCCTTTGAAGCGGCTGAGAAAGAAACCGATCCTGAAAAACGCAAGGCATGGCTGACGTTTGTCATTGTTGGGGGTGGTCCCACCGGGGTAGAACTTGCAGGGGCGATCGCTGAACTGGCCTTTCACACATTGAAGAATGACTTTCGCCACGTTAACACTGCGGAAGCCCGCATTCTCCTGCTAGAGGGACTCGATCGAGTCCTACCCCCCTATGCCCCCGAACTCTCTGCCGAAGCGCAGGGTGCTCTGACGAAACTAGGCGTTACTGTTTGCACTAGCACCCTCGTTACTAACATTGAAGACGATATCGTGACCACTAAACAGGGCGATAGGATTGAACATATCCCTGCCAAGACCGTCCTGTGGGCCGCTGGGGTGAAAGCTTCTAGTATGGGCAAGGTGCTGGCGGAAAGAACGGGGGCTAGTCTAGACCGCGTCGGTCGTGTGATTGTAGAGCCTGACTTAAGCCTCCCCAACTACCCCAACATTTTTGTGGTCGGCGACTTGTCTCACTTTGCCCACCAAGGCGACAAGCCCTTGCCCGGTGTTGCTCCGGTTGCTATGCAGGAAGGCAAGTATGTCGCTAAATTGGTGCAGAATCGTCTACGGAACATCCCAACGCCTGCATTTACCTATCGAGACAAGGGCAGTCTAGCCGTGATTGGCCACAATGCAGCGGTGGTTGATCTGGGCTTCGTCAAGTTCTCTGGCATCCTCGCCTGGTTGACTTGGATCTTTGTCCACATTTACTACTTAATTGAGTTTGACAACAAACTGGTGGTGATGGTGCAGTGGGCGTGGAACTACTTTACCCGCAACCGAGGCGCTCGCCTGATTACGGGAGAAGATTTGCTGCTGGAGGGGGCGATCGCTCCCCCTCAGGAAACCACAACAACCTCCGCTGAAAAGACCCCTGTCAACGTTTGATGTGGAATCCGTCTGTAGGCGTTGCTGATTTAACCAATGCTTTTTTGAGTGAGGGGCGCACTCCGTGCGCCCCTCACTCAAAAAAATACATTTGAATGAAGCGACACCCGTCTGTAAAGTCGGCGTTTGTTGTGATATTTCGTTGTGATATAGCGCTATGCACATAGGTGAGGACAACGCTTCCTGTGGGAAACTCCGTTGCGCGGGGTTTCCCACAACACGCTTTTACAGCATGAGCACATAGCGCCATAAAATCTGCACACAGCACGTTTTACAGCACAACATACCAACTTAACGTTCTTGCCACTAAGGCTCTCGGGTGACCACAATCCCCAACCATTCACTGATTTCGTGAGCGAGCCAATCTAACTCCACTTCACTCAGCGATTGCCCCACCTGGATCTTGCGGGTACCCACCATCAGGGTCAAAGCAGGCCGAATATGCGCATTTGCCCAGTCCCTTCCGCCTGTCCGCAGAATCTTGTGGACGGCAGCACTGGGAAGAGGGGCTTGGGGTGAAAACTCAAGTCCTAGCAATGCATAGGAAACGGCAACTTGGTCTGCGGTGAGGTGCAGGTGAGTGCGGCAAAGCAGGGCAGAGAGCAATCGCCAGACCATACCTGCCCCGACCGCCCAGAAGGGAAGCGAAAACAGAAAAAGTAAGACACCCAGAGAGCCACCGAAGAAGACTACGCGAGACCACAGCAGCACAAAGGCATTCCAGGCGATCGCAAAGGGTAGCAAAAGCACTACCTCGGAACTCCATCCTGGTGGCGGAATGACAATCTCCAGAGCTGCCGCATCGCGCTTTAGCACTACACGACTGCCGGGAGGTGGCTGGTTTAGCGCTAGCCCGCCTGCCCGCAGGGGTTGGTCGAGGGCAACCAGGGCTTCCTGAGCCGAGCTAAAGCGACGATTGAGGCTGGGTTCAGTCATAGCCTTCAGCCAGCGAGTCATGGCCGGACTGAGGTGCGCTGCCCTGGCAAAGTCAATCCGCAGGTCGGTCTGGGGAAGGTCTGCTGGGTGCTGTCCTGTTGCTAGATAAATCAGCGTCGCTCCTAGGCTATATAGGTCAGAGGCCGGAACAGTCCGACTACCAAACTGTTCCGGTGGCATATAGCCGTAGGTGCCCACGATGGTCATGGTGCCGCCTTCTCGTGAGGCCAAGGTTTGCACTGAACCAAAGTCCACTAGGTAAACCTGACCGATGGAGTTGCCAGTGCGATCGCCCAGCAGCACATTGCTGGGTTTGATGTCGCGGTGAACCACGGGTGGCTGGCGGTTGTGTAGGTAGTCGAGAATATTCAGGAGCGCGATCGCCAGTTCCTTCAAATCTGCCTCGCTGAAGGTGCGACCCGACTTGACCTGCTCTTCTAGAGATGTGGCGCTGATGTAGCTCTGCACCAGGACAAACCCCTTGCAGTCGGGCGTGTCTAGCTCAAAGTGGCGTAAGTAGGTGGGAATGGCGGGGTGAGCAAGGGACTGCAACGTTTCGGCCTCGCGCTCGAATAGACGTAGGTCTGCCCACTCGAAGTCATGCCCGAAGGTGAGTACCTTGAGGACAACGGCTTCCCCCGTTTGCAGGTCTGTGGCCAGCAAGGTGCAGCGGCCAGATTTCTTGCCTAACTGGTGTTGAACTTGGTAGCGATCGCCGATTATTTGCCCAATCCATTCCATGCGTCTCAGCCCTGGCTGTCTTTCCACCGTTGACGATGCTCTACTCCCATTATGATCTGCTCCTCCAGAGCGCGAGCAGACACTGTGGAACACGAATGCAACTCGCCGTTGGGGTCAGCGAACGTGGGCATTTGCTGCTACACGCCGCTATTGGAGGCAGTGGCGTGCTTGGCCTGCCATACTCCTTAGTCCTAAACCTAAACACTGCCTGCTATATTATGAGTCTCTAGATTATGAGTCTCTAGTAACGTGAATTTAGAGTGTGGTGGATGCAAACTACCCGCCACACTCCAAACAGTAGGCAAGGAAGCAACGTTGTCTCAGGAGTTTTACCCAGTCAATGAGCAGGTCTATGCAGTTTGGCCCCGGCTTTTTTCCAACGTTTCTCTACTACTTTTCCAGTACGGGGCTGGTGTTTGCCCTGGTCATGATGGCAGCGACGGGGGCTAGCCTTGCCAGTGGTCTGCCTCAGGAGGTGGGGTTGGTCGGCGGACTGTTGGGTGGATTGGTCGGCGCTTACTTCAATCGCACGATGTTGTATACCCTGCCGGTCAACAGTGAAAAGAAGTTCTGGAAATCGGTTGAAGAGACGCTCACCAAACTGGGCTACATCCAGACGGCTGAGGAGGATGGGGTGCGCGTCTATCAGCGATCGGGGTTGAGTAAGTATCTGTCGGGGCGGGTGTTTGTGACGGTCGAAGGCCAGGAAGCGGCGATCGCCAGTCGAGCAGTCCAGATCCGCAGCCTGAAAAAACTGCTCTCAACATGAACTGACGCCGCGTTATGGCGCTACGCGCTCATGCTGTCAAACGCGTTTTGTGGCAAACCCCGCTGCGCCGGGTTTCCCACAAAATGCATTGTCCTAACCTAGGCGTGTAGCGCCATCACAGCAGAATGATCAGCAACACGGCAACGGTGGTTGAGAGCATATCACCTGTGCAGACCCTCATCCCCCAGTAGTTCGGTAGTGCAGCGACGCTATACCACCAACCCCTTAAGCGTCTTGTTTAAGCCGCGATCGCGCCCGCTCTAATGCCTGCCTCACCTGGTCAAAGCCAGTGCCACCAAAACTATTCCGCGCAGCGACCACCCGACGGGGAGCGATCGCCTCGTAAATATCAACCTCAAAGGCAGGGTGGATCTGCTTCCACTCGTCAAGTGTTAAATCCTTCAGAAGTTTTCCAGCCGCGAGGGATGTTTTGACAACCTTGCCCACCAGGTTATAGGCTTCGCGGAAGGGCACCCCCTTGGCAGCCAGGTAATCAGCCACGTCGGTGGCATTCGAGAAATCTTCGTTGACGGCCTGGTTGAGACGTTCCGTGCGAAACTCTAGCCCCTCCCGCATCAGGATGGTCATTGCTTCCAGACAGCCCTGCACCGTCTTCACCGTATCGAACAAGGCTTCCTTGTCCTCCTGGAGATCTTTGTTATAGGCGAGGGGGAGGCCCTTCATCAGCACCAGCAGCGCTTGCAGATGTCCGAAGACCCGCCCCGTCTTGCCGCGCACCAGTTCTGGCACATCGGGGTTTTTCTTTTGCGGCATGATGCTGGAACCCGTTGCGCAGCTATCCTTCAGCGTCACAAAGCGAAACTCTTCCGAGGCCCACAGGATGACCTCCTCCGCCAGACGTGAGAGATGCACCATGATCAGACTCGCTGCACAGGCAAACTCGATTGCAAAGTCGCGATCGCTCACCCCGTCTAGGCTGTTCTCGTAGACCCGGCTGAAACCCAGTAGCTCTGCGGCATAGTGGCGATCGATGGGAAAGGTCGTTCCCGCTAGGGCGCCCGATCCTAGGGGCGAAATATCCACTCGTTTGTAGACATCGCCCAAGCGCTCCCAGTCCCGCTGGGTCATTTCCACGTAGGCCAGCAGGTGGTGAGCCAAGCTGAGGGGTTGTGCCCGTTGCAGGTGAGTGTATCCGGGGATCAGGGTTTCGATGTGTTGGGTAGCCTGGTCTAGCAGAACAGACTGGAACTCTCGAATCTGTTGACGAAGTTGGCCGATCTGGTGCCGCAGGTAAAGGCGGGTATCGGTGCCCACTTGGTCATTGCGCGATCGCGCTGTGTGTAGCTTTTTGCCGACATCACCGACTAATTCCGTCAGTCGCCGCTCCACAGCAAAGTGGACGTCCTCTTCGTCAATGCCGGGGTTAAACTGACCAGCTCGATACTCCTGCCGTACCTGCTCCAGCCCCTTAACCAGTTGTTCGCCTTCTGCCGCCGAAATGATGCCAGTCTTCGCTAGCATCCGCGCGTGGGCCTGAGATCCGGTGATGTCAAACTCAATCAGTTCGATATCAAAATCAATACTGGCATTGAAGCGGGCGATCGCCGGATGCAGAGCGGCCTCAAACCGCTGGCTCCAGGTCTGTTGTGGCGACGATGCGTTTCCCAAGAGAACTCCTCAATCAACGTAGGGGGGCAATGGAAAGGGGGATGTTTAAGGCACTGACGAGCGCACTTGAACGTACACAGTATGGCAGTCGCCAGTCAAATTCACACTCAGTTGCAGGCTTAACCGTAGGTCGTCAGGCCTCGGATCAGATAACCGAGGACGATGCCAATAATCAGTGCCCAGACTTGCCCAGACTTAATAAAGTAGTTCCAGGCATTGCGAAATCCCGCAAAAACGTCGGTATCAAACTGCTGCGCCAGGATGCCCCAGTCAAGATTGACGTGCCACAGCCAGCCGTCACCAGCACTCCAGGGGGTAAAGTGAGCCAGCGAGGGAGCAACATCCTGAATCAAGTGAATCAAAACCATTTGGGTCTGCCTTTGTTTGCCTGTAAGGAATTAGCAATACCTTGAAGGGGCCTGCCATCTGGCAAGCCGTTTGAAACAATACAACGGCTAATGTACCAGAAACCTAGGTGCTGGCAAAGGGTTCTTCCCTTTGAGAAAATGCGGCTTTACATCCTGTAAAACTCACAGGAGGGACTCGCGTGACACTAAAAGACACTACAATCTCTGCGCTGCGTTGCGGCTAGCGCCGAGCACACCGACGACTAGCGCTACCTGACTCACCTCATCCACCGCTCTACTCTTCATCCTTCACCAAGACTCCATTCAGAAAAATATCCGCAATCCCTTCCGCCATTGCCTGCATGGCCTGGGGAGAAGCGTCTGCGGGCATAATGGTATCGCGGCTGAACCCAGCAACGGTGAACATGCCCAAAAAGACTTGAGCGACGATGTAGGGATCCATTTTGCGGTAGATGCCCCGCTCCATTGCAGTCTGGAAAAAGGCAACGGCAACGTCGGTCATTTTGGCGATGACTTCACTTTGGATGCGATCGCGCAAGTCGGGATGGAACTGGGCTTCCATAAAGCACACTCGCAACAGGTCGGCATTCTGGTGTAGGTTCAGCATCCGCTTGCGCATCACCTGGGCGATCGCCTTATAGCTGCCCATCTCACTCAGTTCGGTGAGCAAATCAGTGAGCAGTTCTACCCAACCCTGGGTGACGACCTCCACTAGGATCGCTTTTTTGGTCTCAAAATGTCGGAACAGAGTACCTTCCGCTAATCCTGCAGCCTCTGCCAGTTCATGAGTGGTGGTGCCATCATACCCTTTGCGAGCGAACAATCGCTGTGCTGCCTTCAAAATCTTTTGTTTGGTTTCGCCTTCAGTAGGAGGCTGACGATGGAAGGTCTGCATAGCGGTCGCCTCACGTCTGTAGCATCTGTAGCAAATATTGTCATACGACGAACCAGATAATCCACGAATGCTTTACAGAACCTTACGTTTCATCACCCGCTGGGCTGAACAGATGCCTTGGTGCTTGAGGGTGCTGTGCTGCTGTTTGCACACCCGCAAAAGGGGTTCAGCGGATCCGGAATTCACGTTAAATTAACCAGACTCGGCTCAGTGCTCCGCACACAGAGCGTTTGCACCGCCTGGTCACCTTCCTGGTGAGCCTGTTGGCGGCGTTAACAGCCTACACCCACCAGCCCCAACCTCCTGCCCTTGACCTGGAGGACAAAGACTGGAGGACAAAGGCTGGTCTGCTCTCCCTCCTGCTGCCTTCTCAGCCATCGAACTCACATGGTTTTTAGAATTTGGTATGGTGCCAAATGAACAACGATGGAACCACTTTTACAAAATCCTTACAACTTTTCTCTAATCTAGCCACTGTAGAGGGTAGCGAAAGCTATCACACACACCGGGATAATGAGGCGTAGCATTCGAGCAATACTGCTTACTTAGTCTGAGACATATTGCCGAGTGCTACCTTTTCTTTGAGTACAGCTTTTGAACATTCTGCTTCGAGTGCCGCACGGGCAGCAGCTATTCCTCTTGCTCCAGCAGCCGTCTTGCTTCTGCCAAGGTCGCCCGTTGCGCATCAGTCACTTCTGGGTAGGCCAGCCCTAGTCCTTCAAGGGTCTCATAGATAATTCCTGCCACCACCAGCCGGGTATACGACTTTCGGTCAGCGGGGATAATGTACCAGGGTGCCCATGCTGTGCTGGTATGCCTAAAAGCATCCTCATAGGCAGCCATATAGTCATCCCAGAGTTGTCGTTCTCGAACATCAGCCGCAGAAAACTTCCAGTTCTTTTCTGGTCTGTCTAATCGCTCCATGAAGCGCTTCTTTTGTTCTTGCTTCGAGATGTTGAGAAAAAACTTCAGCACAATGATCCCATTGTTCTCTCAGTATTTCTCAAAGTTGTTAATTTCCTCAAATCGCTGTTTCCAGATGTCTTTACTCTGCTTCAGGCTCTGCGGCAACTGCTGACGCTCCAGGAGTTCCTGATGGACTCTGACCACGAGCACCTCTTCGTAGTAAGAACGATTAAAGATCCCAATTCGACCACGCTCTGGCACCGCTTTAGCATAACGCCGGAGATAGTCATGGTCGAGTTCTTCTGCTGAGGGTTGCTTAAAGCTAAACACCTGACATCCCTGGGGGTTCAGGCCAGACATGACGTGCTTGATCGTACCGTCTTTGCCAGCGGCGTCCATCGCCTGAAACACACACAACAGGGCATAGGTATTCTGCGCATAGAGCTTATCTTGAAATTCAGCCAGGAGACGCGACGAAAGGTTTTTGCCCCAGCCGTCAGCTTGTTGGCATAACTCTCCTGGCCCACCTTTTCAGCAATGTAAACTCCCGCTCCACTCACACAAAAACTGCCGGAGTAGATGGGGTCTCCTGCTTTCTTTGGAATCAGGTCAGACTCTCCCGTCAACAGAGACTCATCCATGTTGAATTCGCCATCCCCCACAGCCACCCCATCCACAACCACTTGGTCACCCGGATAAATGACCAGCAGGTCGCCTACCACAATATCGTTTGGATCGACAATGCGCTCCCTGCCTTCACGAATCAGGGTGACCTTCGGACGAGTGAGCAAAGCAATCTGGTCTAGCTTCCTCTTCGCCCGAATTTCCTGATAAATATTGACGATTGCATTGGCAGAAATGACAAATGCAATCACCCACACATCACTGACTCGGCCCAAGAGAATTAAGACCAGAGAGATGAAAAAGAGAACAATATTGATGAAAGTAAACAGATTATCTCGAAAGATATCTGCATAGGTACGGCTACTTTGTAGCGGCATCTCGTTGCCCTGTCCAGTGGCACGGCGAGAGGCTGCTTCTTGTTCGGTCAGTCCGTTGATAGGGTCGGTAGTGGTTGCTAGGAAAGCCATATGGATTTTGAATTGCAGGGGAGAGGCGATCGCAACGACTAGTCAAGATCCGGTCGAAACATCATCGGCAACAAGCTGATACCAAGGTATAGCGGTTTTCATAGTTGTGAAAGACTGTCACGTAGCACAAGACCCGACTGGTGAGGGAGGTGAGTGGTGTGGCCTGTGACCACACGACTGAAAGCGATTATATTGGCCCTGTCATACCGACTCCGTCGGTGATTGAGTTGGTTTGTCGTAGTGTAAACCGTGCGCTGCGCGCACGGTTTACACTACGACAAACTGCTACTTTAC
>DVEB01000148.1 GCA_015295905.1 Synechococcales cyanobacterium M55_K2018_004 | reverse complement strand
GTTCCCATCCTAAGGAACAGGAATTAACTAAGGTCAGTTCTGGTTAAGAGGGGTTTAGGTCACCGCGCTGGGCGCGGTGACCTAAACCCCTTGCTTTTCCGTGCGCGTCGCGCACGGAAAAGCAAGGGGTTCAGCTTATCCCGAATTCACGTTAAATAATCTAGGAGACTTGTGCGAGAGCATATCACCGTTGCAGGCCCTTATCCCCCAGCCCCTGCTCCCAACTTGGGAGCAGGGGAGCCAAGCATCTCAACGTCTCTCTCCCAAACTTGGGAGAGAGGGCTTAGAAGTATATCCAATGACCATCCAATGACCATCCAATAACCAAAGTTATTCAATTCGTGATCCTAAGCTGACCAATCGTCAGCACTCTATGGGTCGCTTAGGGTGCTAAACCAATCATCTCCTAGCCAGCGATCAGAGATAAATGTGTTATAGGGGAATATTATAAACGTTAATAATTGTTATAATTTTTAACAAGGTTACAATGATTTAACGATTCAGCTTTATCAAGTACCTCCTATGATGCAGTCCACCCGGTTCATTCAACTGCTGTTACAGCCCAATCTGGCGCCCAACTATGCGTCCCAGAGTGCCTGGACTGTATTGCGAATTGTTGTCGGAATCATGATGATTCATAACGGCCTCGACAAACTCTCTAATATTGAGAGCTTTGCCGATGCGTACGTCCGAGTGATCGGCCTACCGTTCCCCATCTTCTTTAGTTATGTTGCTGCCTTCACTGAGCTAATTGGTGCGCCCCTGCTCGCGCTCGGCTTGATGACGCGGCCTGCGGCATTGGGTCTGTTTTCCACCATGCTGGTTGCCATGTATCACCACATTAAGGTGGCGGGCTTCAGCATTCCCTATTTAGAGCTTTCTGCGATCTATGCCGCCTGCTTCCTGTTCTTCCTGGTGAATGGGGCTGGTCTCTTTTCAATCGATGCGATCGCTGCTGGTTGGATGAGTGCATTGCTGGCGAACCAACCCCGCACAGCGATGACTTCCAGTCTGTCGAAGCAGGAGGAGGCGATCGCTGAAAAAGTCTCTCAATAGATGAATAACGTCAGCTCGGGTTCATTGGGTTTTGGGGCACTGCGCCCGGCGCGGTGCCCCAAAACCCTCGATGTTCTATGCGCAACGCGCACAGAATAGCAAGAGATTTAGCGTATCCAGAATTCAGGTTGAATAGGTGAAAATTCCAGCAATTCTCAGGATGAAACCCTTCAACTGGTCGTCTGGTTTTAGCCCGCCACGAGTGAGTTAAAGCCGCCCTAGACGCCCAAGATGAGAACTGCGGCGATCATTCAATTCATGAAAGAAACCCGCTGCTTGAGGAGCAGCGCACACGGCGCACCCCCCTCAAGCAGCGGGTTTTGAATTTACAGTATTTCCCTACGCAAGTATTTCCCTACATTACCGACGTTCAAGGGGCGGCTCGTCGCTTTAGGTCTTCAGCTTGGGGACGTGGACTGGCAGTGAAGCAACTAGCGTGCCCCGCACCAAGATGTTGATGTATTGCGACAGCCGCATCTCTGCCACTGGCTCGCGCAGTAGGTCGCCAACCTGTGCCAGACGGTCAGCCGTTTGGCGATCGGGACACTCAACTCGCAAAACGCCCCACCGGCGTGACAATTTGCATGCTTGAAGGGGTTGCAGCGCTCCAAGCTCAGTTGGGTCTTCCCGATAGAAGTCCATGATCAAATGGGTGAGTTGAGAATACCAGTTCATAGCCGCTGTCCCTTGTAGTGCTGCTGCTACACGCTCAAAACTTTTAACGAAGTAATCCTTCACACGAATTAACTGTCTGAAAATCAACATCGAGAAGAGAATGGCTTTCAAGATAAATTGATTGGGCAACAGGAAGAGCAGTAAAGAAATGTAATATTGTGCCGAGGATTGAAGCAAACTGGATGCTCTCACCTCTTAATTTCAATTCAAGCGTAGTTCGATCACCCCCCTAGAAAAGCTGCAAGAAGATTTAATCCTGTTGCTGTGATTTACGCCACTCAATAAAAACTCAAAAGCCAAGTCAATCAAGACTTTCACGCATTTATTCCAGAGTTTTTCTATAAAGTTTTTGTTGTTTTACTTGAAAAAAGTACATATAAAAAGCAAGGCAATCGCCCCTGATAGTCTGCCAAGCTTGATAGATTTCTTAATAAAAATCACCCTTGATTCGGCTGGTCGACTGGAGGATTTTTGGATGATTCAAACGACACAAAACGGAGCGCATGTCACCTTCGCAGGCCCTCATCCCCCAAGCTCCTGCTCCCAACTTGGGAGCAGGGGAGCCGAGCATCTCAAACTCCCTTCCTCAGCTTGGGAGAAGGATCTAGGGTGAGGGCAAACGTGACATGCACCCCACAACACTTCTAGTGAAACTTGTCTAGTGAAACTTGGGGCTAAGGCAAGTTTGCGCCTTGCCTTGCATTAGTTCTCCTGCTGTAAACTTGGCGGCAAGAGTTGGGGGATGAGGGGGCGACTGGTATCTACCCACGCCTGCTACCGGGACGGGCGGGATTGCTTAATCTTTTCTGTATCCATCCTCCCTCAGAGAGAAGCATTGATATCATCAACAGACATTAGAGGATAGCAGGATGGCGGGAGGGCATTCGCACTGTCCATGTTGACAGCGGTATTGCGTAACAGCAGGCACAAAAGGCGCGCCCGAATTTGGTATGACCCAAGCTATACCGCATCAGCTCGTTACCTTTCAGTTTGTAATCCCCACTTGCGTGGGATGACTGAGGTCAGCACTACAGACTGTTTCCTGACAGGGCACGTCCCTCTGGTCTTTGCTGCTCCTCGCAGCCTTAGGCTCTTTCCCGCCCAGTGGCTACCCTATTTTGTTCGCTCACCCTACAGCCAATACAGCCGTGAACTTCGACAACTACGACCCCGGAGACTTTTACGATGAACTGTTTCTGGCTAAAAGCCAGCCGCGACCGGATGCCGTTCTGCTGGTTGAGCGGATCAATTCCCTCACCATGGAGGAATTGATGCAGCGTCAGAAAGCAGCCCAGCAAGCGCTATTTAAGCTAGGGGCAACGTTCAATGTCTACAGCGACAACCAAGGCACTGAGCGAATTCTGCCCTTTGATATCATCCCCCGTATCGTCTCGGCTGCTGACTGGCGCTGGCTTGAGCAGGGGTTGAAGCAACGCATCCACGCACTTAACCTCTTTTTGACAGACATTTACAACGAGCAGAAGATTTTGAAAGACGGGGTCATCCCCGAAAATGTCATCTCCTCCTCAAAGGGATTTCTCCACCCTTGTTTGGGGCTGCAACCGCCGAAGGGAATCTGGTGTCACATCAGCGGTATTGATCTTGTGCGCGATCGCGATGGTCAGTGGTACGTCTTGGAGGACAATATGCGCTGTCCTTCCGGCATTTCCTACGTGCTAGAAAATCGGCGCGTGATGAAAAGCACCTTCCCCATGGTGTTTAACCAGATGTCTATTCTGCCAGTGGATGACTACCCTGGACAACTGCTGGAAACGCTGCTCAACGTTGCTCCCTCTGGCCTACCCGACCCTACTGTAGCCGTCCTCACACCGGGAATGTATAACTCCGCCTACTTTGAGCATTCCTTCTTGGCTCAGCAGATGGGGGTGGAACTGGTAGAAGGCCGTGACCTCGTTGTTGCTGACGGCTACTTGCAGATGCGGACAACCAAGGGATTGAAGCGAGTCGATGTGTTGTACCGACGGATTGACGATGACTTTCTAGATCCGCTTGCGTTCCGCCCCGACTCGATGCTGGGCATTCCTGGTCTGATGGAGGTCTACAAAAATGGACGCCTAGCGTTGGCTAACGCTCCCGGTACGGGAGTGGCAGACGATAAGGTGATTTATGCCTACGTGCCCAAGATGGTTAAGTATTACCTGGGTGAAGACCAGATCATCCCTAACGTGCCAACCTACCTGTGCTGGGAAGAGCACGACCAGAAGTATGTGCTGGAAAACCTGGATAAGTTGGTGGTCAAGGCTGCCAATGAATCGGGTGGGTATGGGATGTTGGTTGGCCCCCATGCCACCCCAGAGCAACGGGAAGACTTTGCCCATCGCATTACTGCCAATCCCCGCAACTATATCGCTCAGCCAACCCTGTGTCTATCGCGAGTCCCCACGCTGATCGATGGTGCTTTTGAAGGATGTCATGTTGATTTGCGCCCCTACATCCTCTATGGCAAAGATATCTACGTTAGTCCGGGGGGCTTTACTCGTGTGGCCTTACGGCGGGGATCATTGGTGGTCAACTCCTCCCAAGGGGGAGGCGGCAAGGATACCTGGGTGATTGCCGAGGGGGCGCAACAGTAGGCTTGCGGGTTGCGTTGCGATTGTTTTTTAGGAGAGCGATCGCCCTCTCCGCAACCCATTCATCTCCATTATCAAGTTATCTCCGTTGTCAAGTTCTTCATTCTCTTTTCTATGCTCAGTCGCGTTGCTGATTCAATCTACTGGCTTAACCGTTACGTTGAACGGGCTGAAAATGTTGCCCGGTTTGTGGATGTCAACATTAACCTGTTGTTGGATTCACCCATTGCAGCCCAACAGTGGGAGCCATTGGTCTACACCACTGGAGACCAGCACTTTTTTCAGCAGCATTATGGAGAACCCACTGCTGATAATGTGATCCAGTTTCTGACGTTTGATCGCACCTATCCCAACTCAATTATTTCCTGTGTGACGGCAGCGCGAGAAAACGCCCGCTCGGTGCGCGAAATTATCTCCTCAGAAATGTGGGAACAGATTAACGACTTTTATTTCATGGTGAAGGATGCCTCCCAAGGGCCCCACCTTTCGGCGCTATCTGACTTTTTTGCCAAGGTGAAACTTGCTAGTCACCTGTTTGCAGGCGTGATGGACTCCACCATGTCGCACAACGAGGGCTGGCATTTTGGGCACATTGGGCGCATGCTGGAACGAGCCGACAAGACGGCTCGCATCCTGGACGTGAAGTATTTCATCCTGCTGCCCTCGGTGAAGGATGTGGGCACCCCCCTAGATGAGTTGCAGTGGATCGCGTTACTAAAATCTACGAGTGGCTACGAGATGTATCGCAAGTGTCAGCATCGCATTACTCCCCAAGGGATCGCCTCATTTCTGATTCTGGATCGGGAGTTTCCCCGCTCTATCCAGTCCTGCCTGATCCACGCTGAGCGATCGCTGCATCGCATCACTGGCGGCACTCCTGGCATCTGGCGTAACCCGGTGGAGCGTGCCCTCGGGAAGCTGCGCGCAGAACTAGACTACATCACGATTGAGGAGATCAACCAGCAAGGCTTGCATGAGTTTCTAGACCAGCTTGAGATCAGCCTTAACGACATTGGCACCAAGATGTTTGAGTTATTTTTTGCCCTAGAACCTTTGCGGTAATCTGCTTCTGACAGGAGCGATCGCCCCCCCAACAGGCCGGTTTTCAACTCGGACTTTGAACCCATGCGCTACAAAATTCACCACACCACAACCTACACCTACAACCGCCCCGTCACCCTCGCCCCCCACATCATTCGCCTACGGCCCCGTTGCGATGTTACGCAGTCACTCCAGTCCTTTTCCGTTGAAATCACGCCCCAGCCCAGTCAACTCTTCGAGACCGTCGATTTAGATGGAAATAACTTGCTGGTGGCCTACTTTTCTGACCTGCCCATTGATCTGTTTTCAGTGGATGTGGTGTCGGTGGTGGAGACTTTTCGCAGCAACCCCTTTGCCTACCTGCTGGAACCCTGGGCCACCCACTTGCCCATCAATTACCCTGCTGCTCTAGAAGCCCAACTCCAACCCTACCTGCTGGGCGGCGCGACCAATTTTCCTCACCCTGACCCGGTGGCCGTCCAACTGGCCCACGAGCTATGGCATACGTCCGGCGGCAACCCCATCAGTTTTTTGTGGGAACTCAACCAGAAAATTTATCATCGCTGCAAGCACATGGTGCGTGATACGGGTGATCCGCTGCCGCCAGGAATCACCTGGACCGGGAAGACAGGGTCCTGTCGGGATGTGGCAGTGTTGTTTATGGAGGTGTGTCGCGCAATTGGGCTGGCAGCACGGTTTGTCAGCGGCTATCAGGAGGGCGACCCCGACTCGGATGATCGCCACTTGCACGCCTGGGCAGAGGTGTATTTGCCCGGTGCTGGATGGCGAGGCTATGATCCTACTCAGGGGTTAGTGGTGAGCGATCGCCACATTGCCTTGGCCTCCAGTCCATCTTCCCCGCAGGCAGCCCCAATTTCCGGGGCACTGAAAACGGGGATTGGGGCCAAGACTACCCTGGAGTATCACCTGTCAATCAAGGTGGTCTAGCGCAGCAGTTCCCTCTAACCCGGTGAGTGTAGGGTCATGACAGCAACGGACGAATGGCGAGCCGAGGCGATCGCCCACAGTACTGGGGCCTCATTATTGCAGACCTTTTTGAATGACCTGCACAACCGCTTTCAACCCCTGCGGGATGGTAAGGTGGCAGACTATATCCCTGAACTGGCGAAGGCTGACCCCAACTGGTTTGCTATCTGCATCGTCACCACCGATGGGCGTATTTTTGAAGTGGGAGATGCGGATCAACTGTTTACTATCCAGTCCATTTCCAAAGTTTTTGTCCATGGCTTAGCCCTGGAGGAACACGGACGTGATTTTCTGCTGACCAAGGTTGGCGTAGAGCCGACGGGCGATGCCTTTAACGCCATTATTTTGGATGAGGTCTCAAAACGTCCCTACAACCCCATGGTAAACGCAGGGGCGATCGCCACCACCAGCCTGATCAAAGGCAGTTGCCCGACAGAGCGGCTGAACCGGATGCTGGATATGTTTCGTCGCTACATTGGTCACGATATTTTTGTGGACATTGCCACGTTCATGAGCGAACGCACAACAGGACTTCGCAACAAGGCAATGGCCTATCTCATGCAACACTTCGGCATGATTGACAGTCGTGTCGATGAGGCGTTGGATTTGTATTTTCAACAGTGTTCGCTGATGGTAAACTGTCGTGACTTGGCGGTCATGGCAGCAACCTTGGCGAATCATGGGATTAATCCATTAACGGGCGATCGCGCAATTTCTGAGTGCTATATCCGCGATATCCTCAGCGTTATGTATACCTGTGGGATGTATAACTACGCTGGTGAATGGGCCTATCGTGTGGGAATTCCTGCAAAAAGTGGTGTCAGTGGTGGCATCATTGCCGTCGTACCTAATCAAATTGGGATTGCCGTCTTTTCTCCTCCCTTGGATAAACGCGGCAATAGTGTCCGAGGGGTGGCTGTCTGTGAAGCCCTCTCGCAACACTTCGGCCTTCACCTGCTCGACTCCTCAATGGGCTGTCAAAAGTTTCTAGATATGTTGAATTAAGGGCGTTGCTTAATCCAAATATAGAGAAGAGATTCCACGAATTTTAGTTCCTGGTTTTGAGGAATTGTGTGACACTTTTGAAAGAGACTCTCGATAAAACTTATCCGATTTCTCACTACGCTACAACAGAATTAAGTTGAGTTGAAAAGGTCTCTGGAAAACACAATTAACATCAGTTAAAAGATCTCGCAATCACTCTTTTAATTGATGTTGTGAAGCGTGACTTGAATCAAAATTCTGCTGCACTGATCGACTTGATCGTGAAGCATTGTCTAGTCAGAGTATCACTCTTTTCAGTAAATTTCTCCTCTCAAGCTAGAGACAGAAATCTATGCTCTGGAACAATAAAACTGAAGAGAGATAAGCTTTCTCAGGCTTTGTGGGACACCCCGATTCTCCAAAGAATACTGCTTTTATCAAGGGTGTATAGTCCTGTCATACAAATCCAAGAAAGCCACGCTATGCCCTAGAGAAATACCTGCTCAACCCACAAAAAACTGCAACTCATTTGCCCGAGGAATTGAGCCATGAAAACGTTGAATCTAAAGTCCATGATTGCTATGCTGTCTGCTGTTTCTTTGGCAGCGATCGCCCCTTTGTTCCTAGGTGTCTCTCCTGCTGCTGCCCAGCCTGTGGGAATGAGTGGCAGCTACGTTGGTGCTGGAATTTCTGCAGGGGTCACCAGCCACAATGGTGAAGATGGCCAGTTTGGTGGTAATGTTCAGGGTCGATTTGACCTGCCCCTCGCTCCAGTTTCTGTGCGGGGTGCCCTTCTGTTTGGTGGCGATGCCGTTTCGATCGTTCCTTCTGTGACTGCGGACCTGCCCATTGCTCCCAACACCAACCTCTATGCGGGTGTGGGCTACTCCTTTGTGACGGACGAAGGCAGCCTCACCCAACTAGGTAACCGGAACTCGGTAGTGCTGTCTGCTGGCGCTGAAACTGCCGTTGCTCGTAACATCGTCATCTACGGTGATGTAAAACTGGGCATTGATGCGTTTAGGAACAGCTCTGACTCTGCCGTTGCGCTGCAACTGGGGGCAGCCTATCGTTTCTAGGCAGCGGTTTGCGGTCAGTCAATCTGTGTCGGATTCATTCAGAGGGTGGCGGGTTGCGTCACCCTCTTTGCGTGAGAATTTTGGGCTTGGTGGATTGAAACGTCAGGGGTTTTGGGGCACCGCACTATGCGCGGTGTCCCAAAACCTGCTTAACCAGAACTGACGTGACCTTATAGGCAGATTCCGCATTATGGCGCGACGCGCTCATGATGGAAAACGCGTGTTGTGGGCAACCCCGCGCCGCGGGGTTGCCCACAATATGCATTGTCCTAACCTATAGGTGTAGCCCTATAGACGATGATGGCTTAAGCCATGCCACACATCTTCAACACTGCTGCATGGATCACGCCATTACTTGCAATGATGCCGCGATTGTGGATGAGTTTGACGTGACTGGCAAAATCCAGCGGCTTGCCATCAATATCAGTGACTTTACCACCGGCCTCTTCCACAAGCAGAGCTCCCGCAGCATGGTCCCAGATATTTTCCTGATAGGTTGGTCGTTCGCGCCAGGGGAGTCGTAGATAGAGAGCAGCTTCGCCACGGGCGATCGCCCCATATTTTGCCAAACTATCCATCTGCTGCGTTTCTGCGGGCAGCCCGACTGCTTGGGCAATTTGCCTCTGGAGCGGACGATTGCCATGTCCTGACTCTACGCTTTCAATCTGACGAAAATTGACAGAATGCAGGTCAGTATTGACGTGGATCGATCGCACCTCATGACCAACCATCGCAATCTGCTGGGCTCCCTGCCCTCGAATCGCTAGAAAAAAAACACCTTTTGCTCGGTCTGGGTGATTGGCATCAACGGGTAGTTGTGGGCAGGCGATCGCTCCCAACTGCACCGCTCCTGCCTCAATCAGGGCAAGTGCGATCGCATACTGGTTATTACGTAAAAACCCTTTTGTGCCATCGATGGGGTCGAGGGTCCAGAAGCGCTGGCTCACCGGTCCATTGCCCCGGTCAATCCAGTCTGCAACAAGAGCAGGCGTTGCTTCCGGAATGAATGCTTGTAAGGGATGGGCGATCGCTGCTAACAGTGCTGCCATGTCTGGTTGGCGTAACCCACTGGCATTCTCCTCACCAACGATGGAATCATTGGGGAAGATCTGGGCGATCGCACGACAAATAATCGCCTGTGCGCCAAAATCTGCGACTGTGACAGGACTGTTATCCGATTTCTCCAGCGTTGTATATTGCTGAGTCAGGCGAATCTGCTCGCAAAATTGGGCGGCAGTTGCGAGGGCAGAGAGGGCGAGTTTTGCTTCAACTTCGTAAGCCATGTTTCACTCATTTAGGGCTGACCTTTGCCCGATACAATAACCGTTCCCTCTGTCGATAGCCAGTATAACGAACCCGCACCTGATCACCTGGTTGGGCTGTCCCATCCATCAGTTGATGATAGTGAGGATCATAGGGCACTTCACTACCGACTGGAGCGATCGCCTCAATTCCCCAAGCATTGAGCAGTTGGTCAATGGGACGCAACAACGGCAAAAGCCGACTCGCTGGCAGATCGGGGTTCTGTTGAACCGCGTGAGTCGCCGTAGGAAGCTGAATTAGCAGGGTTTCTAACGTTTGTAAAGTCGATTGTTGAAACTGCTGAAAGAGTTCTTGCTGCTGTTCATCTAGCTGCTGTTTTAGGCGTTCGTATTCCTGTTGAAGTGTAAGGATCTCTTCGTTTTTTTCTTGAGCAATCTTTGAAATATTTGGAATAGTATCTGTATCAGAAAACTGCTGTATTAGCTTATTAATTGATACGTGTAAGACCTCACCAACTTTTAATAAATTTTCGACTCGCATCTGCTTTGCCCTACCATTTCGCAGTTGCTCGATTTGCCATTCAGACACGCCTGCTTTTTGAGCAAGAGACTTAAAGCTGGAAAGATTTACCCGTTGCATGAGCGATCGCAACCGCTGCGTAAATTCCAAAGTCGATTGACTCATTTTCTAGAGAATATTTTCTAGGCAATACAGATAATTTTCTATCTCATCCTAACTCCGTCGGTGATTGAGTCGGGTTGTTGTGATGTAAACCGTCCGCTGTGCACACGTTTACATCACAACAACCTGGGATTTTATAGACGGATTCCGTATCGTACTCTTCTAGCGCATACTTAGAATCTGGCTCCCCTGCTCCCAAACTTGAGAGACGGGGGTTGGGGATGAGAGCGACTTGTGACTCAGAGAACGGCCTGAGTAGTGACGCCTGAAATCAAAACACATCTGGAAACGATGATTTAATTGAGCCAGAACACGATGGCGCAGTTGTCGCGTCATCATGTTCTGATTGAGCCGGACTATTGCAACAAACTCCGCAACATCCAGGCTGTTTTTTCGTGCAGACGCATCCGTTCAGTCAGCAGGTCAGCCGTCGCTTCGTCGCCTGCCTTTTCCGCCACTGGGAAAGCAGCGCGCGCAGTCCGAACCACTGTTTCATTGCCTTCGATCAGCAGACGCACCATCTCTTCTGCCGAAGGCACCCCCAGCGTTTCGGGGATGGAACTGAGCTTAGCATATTCGCTGTAGGTGCCAGGCGCTGGAAAGCCGAGAGAGCGGATCCGCTCAGCAATATCATCGACGGCAACACCCAGTTCCGTATATTGCTCCATAAACATTTGGTGCAGCGTTTGGAACATCGGACCAGTCACATTCCAGTGGAAATTGTGGGTCTTCAGGTAGAGGGTGTAGGTGTCTGCCAAGAGTTTGGAGAGACCTTCAGCGATCGCTTGGCGATCGCTTTCACTAATTCCAACATTAATTGCAGGAGCTTGTGCGTTCATTTGTTTCACCTCAACGAACAACTGGGAGGCTAAAGCTTAGCCCAAAAACTTTGCTTAGGCTTGGCGCAGTTGGCACCTCAACCTAGACCTGCACCGTTACCAATCATGCCGTCAAATCCGCAAATCAGCGAGCTATGCCAGATGCATCTTTAGAATTGATTTAGGAGCACGACGGACTTTGCAGCGGATGGTTTCGTGCCCTAGACGGGTGCAGGCTTCAAACCGGTGACAGCCCGAGAAGCCATAGTATTCGCCGTCTACTTCCAACACATCAATGGGTTCTTGCAAGCCAATTTGCTGGATCGATGCCATCAGCTCGGCCACTTTGGTCTGGTCATTCTGACGGAACAACGGGCGACGAATCTTGGTAATCGGCAGTTCTTCAATTCTCACGGGGCAGCCTCCCTTCAATTGCTACTCTTAAATCATACTCATAATGACTTCGATTTGCAACCTCCTGCGGCTAAATCCAATCAAAGACTCGAAGAATTGGTCGATGAGTGAGTCGATGAGCGGGCTTCCAACCCTTCACGAATAGCTTTCAGTTCTGCCAGAATTGCCCGCAGAAGTTCTTGAGTCACACTATCAGGGGGTTGTTGCACATGAATTGTGACTGGGCGAATGCCTAGGATATCTTGGGCGAATCGGGCAACTTCGTTGGGATGAAACAGGAGGGGTTCTTCTAGGCTCTGACGTAACTCTGGATTAAGTCGTTGTGCGTCGAAAGGGAGATTCAATTCTTTACCCTTGGGGTCAGTGTTGGCATACCGATAGACTGAAGCGCGAGAGCGGTTCAACACTTTTTGGACCGCCTCGATTGTCATCAATCCCTGGGGATTGGTCGAAATTTCGTAATTCATGGGGAATAAGCACACCTTGAGAAGACTGTTATTTCAGAATGAGACTAATTGTATCATTTTAAGCCTCCTCGTAAAATACTCGAGTTTGGCGTAGCGTCGGTTCTGGTTAAGCGAGTTTTGGGGCACTGTGCCCGACGCGGTGCCCCAAAACTCTCGATGTTCTGGGCGCGTCGTGCCTAGACATCAAAGGTTTCAGCGTATCTGGAATTCACGTTGGAGTAAATTGTGCGCAAAATCTGAAGTACATGCATTGCAAGCACTAGGCCAGCAGAGGGGCAAGATCAGAAATTGGCCCTGCTGATTTCAGCAACCCGATTTGGATGCAGCAATGCCCAGCAGTTCATTGTCGGGAATGGTTCGGCGTTTCTTGCTTTTCGGCAACTCTCAGCTTCGCAGAACGGGCACGCGGATTTTGCCGAATCTCTTCTGCCGTTGCCACAATCGGCTTTTTGGTCAGCACTCGCAGGTCAGGGTTTTCCTTAAGGGCGTGCTTAACTAGCCGATCTTCCAAGCTATGGAAGCTAATGACCGCAATCCTGCCGCGTGGTTTTAACCAGGTGGGTGCTTTTGTCAGAAATTGCTCTAGCACCTCAAGTTCTCGGTTTACGGCAATCCGCAAGGCCTGAAACACTCGCGTAGCCGGGTGAATGCGTCCATACCGATAGGCAGGCGGTACGCTATGAAAAATCGTCTCTGCCAGTTCTGTTGTGGTGTGCAGCGGGCGTTGCTCAACGATGCGGCGGGCAAGTTTGCGAGAGAGCCGCTCTTCGCCGTAGGTGTAGAAGATGTGAGCGAGTTCGGCTTCGTCCCAGGTATTGATCAGATCGGCAGCGGTGATGTCTTGCTGAGGATTCATCCGCATATCAAGGGGCGCTTCATGGCGGAAACTAAAGCCTCGTTCTGGAATATCAAACTGGGCAGAACTCACGCCTAAGTCTGCCAAGATGCCATCAAAGCGAGTTTCTCCTGGATTGTAGTCCGAGAAATTGCCATGCCAAAAGGAGGTGCGATCGCCAAACTCCCTCAAATTCTGCTGGGCTGCGGTTAACGCCATCTCATCTTGGTCGATCCCCACTAGTCGCACGTCGTCCGCTGCCTCCAAGATCAGCCGACTGTGCCCCCCTCCGCCCAAGGTCGCATCCAGGTAAGTGCCCCCCATTTTGATCGCCAATCCCTCAATCACGGCCTGCGGCAACACAGGAGTATGGGCAAAGGTGACACTGGCTCGTTCCAGAAGTTCGTCTGACATTCGTAAGCGAATTGCTCAATTGATGGTTCGAATATCCCCAGTCTACAAATTCCCAGTCTACACATTAGACTGCTTTTCTTTCAAACATCCGTGGGGAGCCTTGGATGTTTGTGAAAGCTCCACACCACAATGCCTGAAATCCTTGACTTTGTGGGGTTGCACTGCATGAACTCAGACAAATTGGTGGAGAACCAAAATAATTTGTTGAGAATTATATTGCAGATTATTGATCCCTTTGTTAAAGTGTGCAGGTCAGCGAAGCAGAGGAGATTGAACTTACAGTTGCACGCTTGCATCTAAAGGAGGAGCTTCCAATGGCACGGATTGAAGCTTCGATTGGTAAAAACATTCATGCACAGACACACAATCGATACGCGATCGCCAACAGTTCGTCATTGAGTTCCGATAAATTGCAAACTACTTCTGCGTTTACTGGAGAAGCATCAGTGCAAATAATTCATTTAGCAAATTGGACAGAAATATTTTCTGCCTTGTGCTTCTTCTGCAAGATAGGTCGTTCCTATCGGGAAAATCGCTTATCCTCAAATTTCCCTGAACGCAAGTGTTGTCAACAAGCCATTGCTTAAATTCTCCACCACTCCCATCTCATCTATTGTGTTTTGCAGCTTGTATTTTGCTGCCATTATATTGTCCGATATTGTCCGAATGGGTGGCCTTTTTGACTTTGCGTGGAGTACGCAATGCCCCCAGACAACGGCAAGGCTTTGAGACTCTGCAAGCATCGGCTTGCCTATTAACCGTAGGAGAGCCGCATTGATGAAGTTTGCTTGAATGACAGCAGGAATTTCATGTCAGGAATTTTGTCATTTCTGTGTGCACTTTGCACGTACGGTAATCGCTGTAAATTTCAGAGGACTTTCCAGGCAGATTCAAGATGCAGTTAGGTCTCATTCTGGAGGGACTAGCAATGAAAATTCAAGGAAAAATTGCTCTCATCACCGGAGCATCTAAAGGGATCGGACGAGCGATCGCCATTGAACTGGCAAGACAGGGAGCACGTCGCCTACTGTTGGTTGCCCGCGATGCTCAACGGCTGGCAGACGTGGCCAGAGAAGTGGAGAGCCTGGGCGCAGAGGCTGTCGTTTTGCCCCTAGATCTGACGCAGACCGTAGAAGTGAATGTGGCGATCGCTCAGGCATGGCGAACCCACGGTCCCATTCACTTACTAATTAACTGTGCAGGTGTGGCCTACCAGACTCCTTTTCTCGACGCCCAGTTAACCCAGGTTCAGGAAGAAATTGCCGTTAACCTGGTGGGAATGTACACCATCACTCGTTTGCTTGCCCGCCGCATGGCAACCAAACGAGAAGGCCGCATTGTCAATGTCTCTAGTCTGATGGGAAAACTCGCGGCTCCGACAATGGCGACCTATTCGGCGACCAAGTTTGCCATCCTAGGTTTCACGCAGGCATTACGTGGTGAACTCGCCCCCCACAACGTTCAGGTTGTTGCCCTGCTGCCTTCCCTGACGGAGACAGATATGGTGCGAGACTTGCAATGGTTTAGATGGGTGATCCCCATGACCCCCCGGCAGGTCGCCCACGCCCTCATTCGTGGACTGAGGCAAGAATCTCCGGAGATTCTGGTAGGCTGGCAGAGCCGCCTTGCGGTTTGGGCAAACCGTCTTGCGCCACGCCTTGTAGAGCAGGTACTCTGCTGGGCTTCGCCCCATCCACGTCGCACCCTGCGGCAGCGTCGATTGCGGATGAGTTTCCACTAAATCGCTCATCAAGCACACTTCGCCTCGATGTTTGGGTCTCGAACTGACGTAGGGTTCATTTGGTGGACTCCATTTGGTGGACTCCCAGAGTTGGGTGTAGTTTCTACGGAATCTGTCTGTCGAGTAGCTGGTTGTCGTGGTGTAAAACGTGCGCTGACACCACGACAACCCGACCCAATAACCGACAGAGTCGGTATTAGTTGGATGTAGTGGGGTGGCCCCCTATAGATAGACAATAGCTTTTTCGATAGAAAGGGCGATCGCAAAACCATCCTGCAAGGAAGCAAACCCTTATAATGAGCAGAGTAACCGCAACAAAAAGTAATTTTTGCCTTCAGTTGCTCAATGCTCCCCGGTACACTCCGGTTTGGCCTATCCTTCCTGAAGGTCAGTTCCTAACCCCAACCTGCTGACGAGGAGACCTGCATCCATGACAATGATCGAAACGAAAACCGAACCCATGGTGATTAACATGGGGCCACACCACCCCTCCATGCACGGGGTGCTGCGCCTCATTGTCACCTTGGATGGGGAAGATGTGGTGGACTGCGAACCGGTGATTGGCTATCTGCACCGGGGGATGGAGAAAATTGCAGAGAACCGCACCAGTGTCATGTACGTCCCTTATGTGAGTCGGTGGGACTACGCAGCAGGGATGTTCAACGAAGCAGTCACCGTCAACGCCCCTGAAAAACTGGCAGATATCCCCGTTCCGAAGCGTGCCCAGTACATCCGGGTGATTATGCTGGAACTCAATCGCATTGCCAATCACCTGCTCTGGCTTGGCCCCTTCCTAGCAGACGTGGGCGCACAGACTCCCTTCTTCTATATCTTCCGCGAACGTGAAATGATCTACGACCTATGGGAAGCCGCAACAGGCTACCGCATGGTCAACAACAACTACTGGCGCATTGGAGGCGTCGCGGCTGACCTGCCCTACGGCTGGGTAGATAAGTGTGCTGATTTCTGCGATTACTTTCTGCCCAAGGTTGATGAGTACGAGAAGCTGATCACCAACAACCCCATCTTCCGGCGGCGGGTCGAAGGTGTCGGCATCATTACCCGTGAAGAGGCAATTAACTGGAGCCTGTCGGGGCCGATGCTGCGGGCTTCCGGCGTGAAGTGGGATCTACGCAAGGTAGACCACTACGAGTGTTATGACGATTTTGACTGGGAAGTGCAGTGGGAAACTGCTGGCGACTGCTTTGCCCGCTACCTAGTGCGCATTCGTGAAATGCGTGAGTCCATCAAGATCATTCGTCAGGCACTCAAGGGCTTGCCCGGTGGCCCCTTCGAGAACCTAGAGGCCAAGCGTATGGCAGAAGGCCCCAAGTCAGAGTGGAACAGTTTTGACTACCAGTTCATCGGTAAAAAGATTGCCCCTACCTTTAAGATCCCCAAGGGCGAACACTATGTCCGGGTTGAAAGTGGCAAGGGCGAATTAGGGATTTACATCATTGGCGACGATAACGTCTTTCCCTGGCGGTTCAAAATCCGTGCTGCCGACTTCAACAACCTGCAAATCTTCCCGCACATTCTGAAGGGCGTAAAGGTTGCAGACATTGTGGCAATTCTAGGCAGCATCGACATCATCATGGGGTCGGTCGATCGCTAGCCCCAAACACCTAACCTTGCTTGGGTGGCTTGGGTAAATACGTCACGTTGCCTAGTTGATACAATTCCCACGACAGGGCGCATGAACTAGGCAGCATTCATGGCGCTGTGCGCTCATTATGTCAAGCGCGTTTTGTGGTCCCCCCGCTGCTGGGGGTTCTACAAAACGTCTGTCCTAATCTAGTCGTGTAGCGCTGTATCGTTGGAGTTGGAACTCAATTATGCGAAAAGGCGTGAAGTGCTTTCATTGCAGGCACTTCACGCCTTTTCGCACTCACAGTACACGTAGTGCAATGAGTCCAAAGTCCAGCATTGAGTGCATGACTCAACATCTCACTAACGTGAATTCAGGATAAGCTGAAACCCTTGCTGTTCCGGGCGCGACGCGCCCGGAACAGCAA
>DVEB01000114.1 GCA_015295905.1 Synechococcales cyanobacterium M55_K2018_004 | reverse complement strand
TTTGCCGCACCAAAATGTGACGGTCAACAGGGCCCATGCAACCACGAAACCTAGCAGGTTGTTGCAAAAGCTCGAGGGTCGAGCGATTTTCGGAGATCCGGCATAGATTGGAGCATGCGCGGTCGAGTTGACGTTCAATCCAGCCTATTCGCCTACGTTGACCTTGAGTCGAAGGTTCCTTCAACCCATCCTCTTCGGCGGATCAGGAACATTTGCGATACGGCTCTTCGTCGGATGGATTCTCAGCTCACGGCGGTTTATGAGTCGTCGGGTCGCCCTTCCGTGCCGCCGGAGCAGCTTCTCAAAGGCTGCATTCTGCAGATCATGTACGGCGTGCGCAGCGAACGCCAGCTGTGCGAACAGATCGAATACAACATGCTCTACCGCTGGTTTCTGGGGATGGGCCTGGACGAATCGGCTTGGGACCATTCGGTCTACACGCGCAACCGCGATCGGCTCTTGAACCGCGAGATCGCCCGTCAATTTTTGGGCGAGGTGGTGTCCCAGGCTCGCAAGCACGGCTTCGTGTCCAAGGATCACTTCAGCGTCGACGGGACTTTGCTTCAGGCCTGGGCGAGCACGAAAAGCCTCGAGCCGCTCAAGGATCCCGACGATCCACCTGATGCTGGATCAGGCTCGGGAATCCAGGAGTCTCGCCCTGTTGGCCGCGACGCATTGAGGAATTTCCGTGGGCAGACATTTGGCAACCAGACGCATCGCTCGGTGACGGATCCTGACGCCCGCCTTGCCCGCAAAGGGGACAAGGTGGGAGCGAAGATGTCGTACCTGGCCAATGCCCTGATGGAGAACCGAAGCGGTCTGGTGGTCGACGGCGAAGTCCGCTTGGCCAGTGGGGATGGAGGCGAAACGGCTGCTGCCGAATCGATGCTGTACCGCAAGGGTGGCACCCATCGCATCACGTTGGGAGCAGACAAGGGCTACGACACCAAGGATTTCATCGAGTCGCTGGAACGCATGAACGTGTGTCCTCACGTGGCACAGAACTGCAACGCGTACCGCTCCTCGTCGGTGCCGGATCGAGTGTCGAGGTCGGCGGGGTACTCCAAAAGCATCCGGGTGCGCAAACGCATCGAGGAAGTGTTTGGGTGGATCAAGCAAAGCGCAGGCTTGAGGCAGGTGAAGGTGCGAGGTAAAAGGGCTGTGGAAGCGCTGACCCTGATGGCTTTCGCCGCCTACAACTTGGTGCGGATCAACACGCTCATGGCCGAACCGAGGCCGATATGAGTGTGACGAGGTGGATAGCGGGCATATAGAAGGTCCTATACCTCAAATCGAGCGGTCAGCATGAAGCTGGCAACCACAGACAAGATCCGCCACGAAGACAAGAGGCAGAGACGGAATCAAACCGAAAGAGATTCCGGGGGCGCAAAGCGAGTTTTGCAACGACCTGCTAGACCACCTACAAGGAGCATGTTCCTCCCAGATTGGTGATGGCTTTCGGATTAAATATCAGTTTTCTAAGATTACCGTAAGTTTCAGAAGGCTGGAACAGCAATCACGAGGATAAGTGTGCGAATACAAGAAATTGCGAATATTGTAAAGTGTCATTTCGGGAGGAAATGGCGAATTATTTCGGATTTTGAAGGCAGGAACCAAGGCTTGGATTTGCTACGCAGCACCGCGATTGGGCTGGTGCTCGCCGCCCATTCTCTTGCCGTGCTTCCAAGCGGGACTTGGGAGCATCTTCCGTTGGCGAAGGCTGGATTTTTTGGAGTAGAGCTTTTCTTTGTGCTAAGTGGTTTTTTGATTGGCGGCATTTTGATACGTCAGATAGAGACATCCCCATTGACTCCTCGATCGATTTTTGATTTCTGGCGACGCAGGTGGATTCGGACCATCCCCAATTATCTCTTATTTCTCATGTTGGCAATCTTTGTGGAGGTTCTTGTTCATCGCGCAACTATGCCTTCCTGGAAATATTTCATTTTCTCTCAGAACCTCGCGTGGGCGCCACCACCACACATGCCTGAGAGTTGGAGTCTTGCAGTAGAAGAGTGGTTCTACTTGCTGTGCCCAATTATTCTCGGGGGCATTAGTGCTGTGTCAGGAAAGATTCGCACATGGCATCTCGCACTAATTTTGCTAGCTTTGACGATGCCGCGCTTTGTGTTTCTTTATGCAAACTTTGGTATTGACATAGATTGGGATAGCCAGATTAAAAAGGTTGTCATTTTCCGCTTGGATGCGATCTTTTTCGGCGTTTTCGTGGCTTGGATCTATGCGAAACGGCGCGCAGAAGTCGAGCACTATTCGATCCCAGCGTTTCTTATAGGGTGCGCCCTTATTGTGTGCAGCGCATTCATTGTGAGTAGAGAATATTCAGTCGAACTATCTGCAGCTCAGAAAATACTTAGGGGTGGGGCGATCTTCTCAATTACTTCGCTAGGATATGCCCTGACGATTCCTCTTGCCCTTCGGTATCGCTCGCCATCGAATAGCTTGGCGGTATTCGTTGCGGCTTTCAGTAAGATCTCATACTCGCTGTACCTAGCACATCTTTCGTTAGCGCTTCCAATTTCTGTTCGGATTTTCAGGGAGAGCGATGTAGCTTATTCCATTCTCGCGTTTTTAGGCTTAAGCATTGGGATTTCAACAGTAATATTTTTGTATTTTGAGCATCCGATCACATCACTTCGAGAACGTTGGAAGATCAGGCATAAAGGGTGATGAAAAACTGCCGCATCAAGGATAAATAGTCGAGCACATCATCGGCACTGTATATCTGCGTGTGTGTTGCTCGGTCAACCGATTTTGGGTCTACGAAATCCCTTCGTGGGTGGAGGGGAGTCGGACCCGAAAGATTGAACTCTATTGCCGGGGCCTGTTTTGGAATTTTGGGAGTGAGCCACTGCAACGCCAGGATGCGGGCCTTCCACGCGCGATGGATCCGACTTCCGACAAAACTCCAGAGTCCTCCCTGCAAAACTCTCACGCCGCAGCGAGGAGCCGGTTCTGCGGATTGAAGATGTGGTCCAGGGCCCG
>DVEB01000127.1 GCA_015295905.1 Synechococcales cyanobacterium M55_K2018_004 | reverse complement strand
CAGTCGCTGTTTAAGTAGGGAATTGCGCAACTACTTGGCTCACTGCTGTTACTGTGCCAATTAGTTCTGCAAAACACTGTAACAACGCTGTTGCAACGGATTGGTGAGTTCTGGCTATAGGGGAGCAAGATTGATCTGCCACCGATGATTTGAGCCGTTATGCTGCCTGAGTTATCGGTGGGAGCACAAGCGGCAGGCTATCTGTGGGACGCGATGTCCAAGCAGCTGTGAATCTTTGATTGAGACGTGATTGGGAGGTGACTGGTGGGCTACAATTCTCAATAGGTTTTTCTCTTCATTGCAGGTTAGGTAGTGCGAAAACAGGAAGTCCTTACATTACATTACTGGCAAAGCACCAAAACACGCTGAAGGGTTTTGGCGTAAAGTCCCTGATTCTGTTTGGTTCAGTGGCAAGGGATGAAGCGCGAACAGACAGCGATGTCGATTTGCTTGTAGAGTTCGATCGCCCGGTCGGGTTGTTCACCTTTGTACGGTTGAAACGATACTTGGAGGAGGTTTTAGAGAGTTCGGTTGATCTGGGTACACCCGACTCCCTCAAACCTTATCTACGAGAACCTGTTTTCCGGGAGGCGATTCGTGCCTTCTAGAGATTGGCAAAATAGAGTAAGAGATGTACTAGCCGCGATCGCAGAGATTCGAGAGTTCACAGACAACATCACGTTCGATGCGTTTCAAGGCGATCGCAAGACAATCAGGGCAGTTCTGTATAACCTTGCAATTATTGGCGAAGTGGTTCGTGGTATTCCACCAGCGTTGGAGGCCTTACATCCTGAGATTCCCTGGGACGATGTGCGCGGGATGAGAAATGTTGTAATTCACGAGTATTTTCAGGTGAATCTGTCCATTGTCTGGCAAACCATTCAAGAAGATCTTGTTTCATTAAAAGCCTCTCTTCACCAGTTAATAAACCCTTGAGGAGAATGTGTGATAGCAGAACTAACGGCGGCATAAATCCTAATGCAGCGGACGTACAGAGTCTTCGCGCTTCGTTTCGTTCATCTCTGCCGCCGCTGCACTTCACCGTTAGCGCAGCAAAAGAAATGCTGCTCTGCTAGCTAAACTGGCTATGCAAGACGGATAAAGTCTTTTTGGCTAAGCCCTCGAACTCGTTTGCAGACTTCATATCCTTCAGCGCTGCCATTATCGTTTGTGTTACCTTCAATCGTTGCAAAGATATCTCCGTTTCTTTCAAATGCAAATCCAGTATGAGTCCAGTCACCGTTCTGCTTGCGGACAAGGAAAATGCAACAGGGCTTTAAGGCAGACCAAGAAGCCGGGTTGTTGAGGATATCACTATCACTAACAAGTCGACTCTTCTGCCTAGCTTGAGTAGCCAACTGATCGCAACTAAATGAACCTGCAATCGGCATTGGGAGGTTTAGGGTTGCACAAGCTTGTTTCAGAACAAAAGTGACAAAACCAGCACACCAGGGCCATCCTTGTCCTTCATTTCCCTGCATATAAGCACGCACCCACGGTCCTCGATTTTGTCCTCCTAGCTCAATCGGATGCTGGGCAAGATGCTGTTTGGCATACTTAAGGACCATGCTTGCCAAAGTCTCACCAGGAGCAGGTTGAATCTCCTTCACCGCTTTTGCAAGCGGTTCTACTAACTTCATGTAGGTCGCTCGATCAACAACCCCTGTCACCGGTAAAGCTCTCGCCGCCTGAAAATCTCTAACGCATTTCTCAGTTGCAGGGCCAAAATCACCATCGATCGCTGTTGCAAATTTATGGAAATACAACCACTCTTGGACTCGTTTCACTGAGCTTCCAAGCTGATTGCGCTGAATCTTAGTAGTGAAAGAAAGTTCTTGAGTCAGATGGGACGATAAAATTGCCGCAACCATAAAATACTCCTTCTTTAATGAAGCGATTTAGAAGCAGTGTATTTTCGAGTTTTGGAACCCCTGATTTATATAGACGCTTGAAGTGCTGTCAAGTTAAACGAACACTACAGTAAATGTACCTACCTCAAGTATCCTTTAGGTTTTTAGCAGTTGGGATTAATTTAACATTCTGTATTTGGCAACAAAATAATTGTTTTACTGAGATGGACTGATATATGAAATAGACCTATTGGGAAACAGCAAGAAAAATTGCCAAAGCGGTTGTACAGACTGGATTTCAAGGATGTTGCTGGAAAATCGCCGAAACGCATACCTAGTCAGCGTTTCAAGGCTTTCTAAGCTTATTACCCAACAACTCTAGTAATTAACGTGAATTCGGGATAGGCTGAAACCCTCTTAATCCGAACTGACGTTAATTAACGTGCATTCTGGATACGCTGAAACCCTTGATTTTCCGGGCGTGCCGCGCCCGGAAAATCAAGGGTTTCAGAGGATGTCGAATTCACCCTCAAATCGGTCTTTCTGCAGGAAGTCGATTAGTCGTCATCATCGGTGCCGCCCACAGTCCAGACTTCGTTGCCAGTCAAACCATCGTTAGCGATGAAGTAAAGCTGTCCCTGAATATTGACTAATCCGTTTGGTTCTGAACTCGCACTACCGGAGCGAATATCTTCAACTAGTTCTGGTTGAGCCGCTGGGTCTAGCAGGTTGAGTTCCCACAACTCTCGACCAGTTCCATGGGTGCTAGCTGTAAAGTAGAGGCTACCACCAGCAATCACCAAGTTTTCGGGATCAAAGAAGCCACCCGGCAAGGCCGTAGTAGTGGTGCCATTGTAGGTGTAGATGCGTGGGCCACTACCAGCGTCGGCAATGAAGAAGATGCGATCGCTACCAGCGATGGAGCTAACCACAAAATTGCTGGGGTTAGAGCTGTAGAAACTGTCAGTCCAGATATCCTGGACTAAGCTAGCTGCATTTGTAGTCAGGTTAACCTGCCATAGTTCATTCCCTTGCATATCGTTGCCAGTTGCTGCAAAGAAGAGGAATTCTTGACCACCAAACTGGGCGCGCACAAAGGGATCTCCTTGACTGGTAGAGCTTTGAATAGAGTCTCCCCCGCTATTAATAGTGTATGACGTCACGCCGTCAGGCTGTGTTAAGTCAAAGCGGAACAACTGATTTGCAGTCGCCGATAGTTCTCTCGCCGCAAAGAACAGACTAGAGCCGCCGCCAGGATTTTGGACAGCGAAGAGCCTGAAGGCACCACGCAAGTCTCGAGCCCCCAAGGTTGGCAGTGGAGTGGCCACTAAATTATCGGCAGATGCAGAGCCTGCATTTTCAATGCGGTGTAGGACTGTGCCGCCGGAAATCCCGTCTGCGAAGGCAGTGTAGAACAAGTCAGAATCTGCCGTTGTGGCGTTCAATGGGTCACGGTCTACAACGGTAAAGTTGCTTCGGAAACCGCCTGAGTTGGCAATCACTCGAATGGCTGTGCCATTTGTCCAGTAGAGTTGAACATCTGGATCCAGACCTTCCGTCGGAGCATCTGCTTCAAAGAAGATATTCTCCCCAACTACCTGCAAGTTCCTAGGATTAGAGAACTGAGGTGCCCCTGACTGTCCTGTGATCCTGGTGACCACACCTGTTTCGTTATCATCGCTACTCTGCCAGCGATAGAGACTTGGGGTGCCTCCCGCTTCTGTAGCCGTAAAGTAGAGCGATCCGTTGACGGCTCTCAGATTGCTGATGTCACGGAATTGGGCCAGACGCAGCGTTCCATTCAGAGTGCCATCGCTGCGCCAGAGGCCACGGAGGTCGTTGCCAGAGAGATCCCGTGTGCCATCCAGCGCCGTAAAGAAGAGGATCCCATTAACGTTAGTCAAGTTCTGTGCCTGAGCGTCTCCTGCATCCGCGAAGATATCGCGGGTAATGGTCGGCACGGTGCCACCAGACTTGACCGAAAGCTCAAGGTTGTAGAGCGATTCTGAGCTATCACTGCCCGGCAGGATTTCAATGTAATAGGTTCCCCGACTCAAATTTCCTGCTAAGAACTCATTTGCCGTTCCTGGTGTAGTCGAAGCCAGAACGAGTCGAGGTTGGCCAGGGGTCGAGGGATTTTCCTGCCAGAGGCGGACATCTAGATTAGAAGACAAACCTGTGAGGTTTAAGCGCAGGAAGTTACGGCGTTGGTTGAGATCCAGTCTGAAGATATCCACATCGGATTCTTCGCCTACCGTACCAGCAAAGTCAGAATACTCTTGAGTATTTCTGCTGATAGGAGGAAAACCGGACTCTGACGGTGGGGTGTTGAGGGAGGTTGCTGTTGCAAAGGTGTCGCCAACGCGATCAAGAGGCTTGATCGAAGCAGACAGGGTGAAGCCAGAATTGTTGGCATCAGTACGGCGCACCACAAGCTTGTAGCTGCTTCCTGAGGTTACATCAAATGTCAGTTCCTTGCCGTCGCTTGTTGGCGTGCCGAGGATAGGAATTTGGAGGACACTGCTCTCGTCATACAGTTCTAAATCCGCATCGCTACTCAGGTCTGTTAGCCTAGCAGTCAGCTTCCCAGTTGTGCCAGCGGTAAAGCGATAGGCATCGGTCTCATCCACCCCGGTGGACATTTGGCCGACGTATTCTTCGCGGCGGAGGGGCCTGCCAAAGGCAACTTGCCCAACATCAATGGGTGCATCCTCACTCCCCCCCGTGTCTGGTGCTTCAGGAGCAAACAGTCGCAAGGCATAGCGACCATTGGTGCCAACATTCGAGGTGACTCGAATTGTGTAGGTGCCAGGCCCCAGGATGCGGTTCAGACGGTTTTGTAGCGACCCACCAGAGCCGGTCGGAGCGAGGCTTGAGGTGGCGAGCACCCGGGTTTCGGAGGCACCTAAAAGCGCAACATTCACAGATGCATTGTTGGCAACCCGCAAGACCCCGTTGACAGGTTGCAAAACTTGCAAAGTAAGGTTCACTGGGCGGTCAACGGTGAAGCGGTAGAAGTCTCGGTCTCCACCCCTGCCGCCCAAGAACTCACCCGCGGTAGTCAGCCCTTGAGCACCAATGGTAGGCAGTACTAAGGGGTTTGAGAAATCATCACTGACGAGATCGAGCGAACTACGCAGGTTGAGCCGATAGGTTCCCCGACCCGAAACACGTTGTACCCGAATCACGTAGGCCCCAGCAGACAAATTTTGGTTCAAAACTTCCGGCACTCTTCCTCGAGTGGCGGCGGAGCCAATGCTAGTAAACGTGCCGTCAACATTTCGACGCAGGAGTTCTAAGTCGAAGTCAGCGTTGGGGGATGCTTGTGGCGTGACATCTCGGGGATAGTTAAGCGCTGCACGAAAGCTCCGCACTTGCCCAGCACGAACATTAAAGGCATAGTGGTCAACTTGATTATTGGGATTTAGTCTCCCTTCAAAGATGACAGACGGGTTAGGGAAATTATTGTTCAGACCAGAACGTGTCGCGGTTGCAGGCGTGTTGTTGTTGGGTGCCATGGCTTTGTCCCCGTTTACCATTTTCCGTGCCTAGCTTTCCCTTTTCTGTCGCAAAACGATCACCGAATTTTTACGGACTTGCTGTACAGACGGCCTCAAACCAAACTAGAGGTTGATCATGAGAGGGAAATCAGGGGCAATAGTCGATGCTTGAGCAAGAATTTATCAGCATCACTCCCCTCAATAAACCCGGTACAATAGCGATGGCATTTCCCCCCTAACCTCGGTATCTATGCTAATTAAGTCCACCACGCGGCATATCCGGATTTTTGCTGCTGAAGTTAAAAACAACGAGCTAGAACCCAGCACCAACCAGCTCACGCTGGATGTCGACCCCGACAACGAGTTGATCTGGCCGGAGGACTCCTTGCAGGCGGTGTATCGCAAGTTTGAGGAACTGGTTGCGGCCTACGAGGGGGCAGATTTGACCGACTATAATCTGCGGCGCATTGGGTCAGACCTAGAGTATTTTGTGCGATCGCTCTTGCAAGAGGGCAAAGTCTCCTACAACTTGCAGAGCCGCGTCCGCAACTTCAGCTTGGGTCTTCCTAAAGTTGAGCAAGACCTCAGCGTTTAAGCACGACAGAGATTTGCTGGGGAGAGGGGTTAGGCGAGGCTCAACTCCTCTCCTCATAATTTTGGGTGGGGGCGATTGTTCCGCCTCCAGAGAAAGGGGTATTAAGGTTCTGCGCGACTAAGCTATCCTGGTATGACTGCTACCCCCTCGCTTCAGGCACCCCGTCCGGCGAATGCTTTATTGCCCTAACCATACCTGTCAGACCTTAAACCCTGAAACCCATAAGTTTTGCCAGAAGTGTCGCACTCCTCTGCCCCATCGCTACCTCTGGGCAATTGGATCTGCTGCTGAGCGGGTTTCAGCAGGAGAAATGGTGGGCGATCGCTACCTCTGTCAAGCTAGCCGCATTTTCCTTGATACCCAACCCGGCTCAGGGCCGATTGCGCCTCCTGGTCATTTGCCCCTCTCCATCGATGCCTATCTACGGCTTTCGCCCTATCGGTTGCACATCCCTCAAGTCTACGACTTGGTGAAGTTGTCGGAGGAAGAGGCCGAGAATGTGCTGATTCTTCTGGACAATGCGGCACTACAGGCTCCCAATTTTGCAGCAAACGCCGCAGCCGATGCCCGGTCTCAGGTTGCTGCCGATGTGCAGTTATTGCCGTTACTGACTGATGCTTTCCCTGCGGCTACCCCGCTGCGTCAGATCTATTGGCTGTGGCAAATTGCGAGTTTATGGCATCCGCTCGATCTAGAACGAGTGGCTGCCAGTTTGCTGACCCCCGGCCTGTTGCGGGTAGAGGGGCCAATTGTGCATTTGCAAGAACTGGTGCAAGACACGGAGGAATTTTCGCTGGTTAACCTGGGCAAGTGTTGGTCAGACTGGGCTGCGATCGCCCATGCCACAGTACGACCATTCCTGCTTGGCTTGGGACAGCAGTTGCAGTCAGGACAAATCCACACGCCCGACCTGTTAATCCAACAACTCGACCAGGAGATCGAACGGTTGAGCCAGTTTGACACGCTTCAGTTAACCTACCTCACCCTCACTGACCAAGGACCCAGCCGTCAGCGCAACGAAGATGCCTGTTATCCCGCCGCCGCCCAGGTATATCAGCAGACCCTAGGCGATCGCTCCAAGCCTGCTCAGGCCACGCCTTATCTGATCGTGTGCGATGGCATTGGGGGGCACCAAGGCGGTGATGTCGCGTCTCAGTTGGCGATCGAGGCCATCCAACAACGACTTCAGACCTTGCGCATGGAGACGCTAGCGCCTGCTGTGCTGACTCGTGAGTTGGAAGTGGCGGTCTGTATTGCCAATGATCTGATTAGCCAGCGGAACGATAGTGAGCAACGCTACGACCGCCAGCGTATGGGCACAACACTGGTGCTGGCTGTGATCCGGGGGAACGAGCTTTACATTACCCATGTGGGGGATAGTCGTGCCTACTGGATCACGGCAAAAAACTGTTATCAGGTCACCCTGGATGATGATGTGGCCTCGCGGGAAGTGCGCTTGGGCTACAGCTTCTACCGGGAAGCACTGCAAACCCCCAATTCTGGTTCGCTGGTACAGGCACTGGGAATGAACCCCTCGGCCATGCTTCACCCTACTGTCCAGCGGTTTGTGCTGGATGAGGACGCGGTTTTTCTGCTCTGTACTGACGGGCTGAGCGATAATGACCGGGTGGAGCAGTTCTGGGATGTGGAGGTGCTGCCGCTGCTGCAGGGACAAACGGATATTGTGACGGTGGGGCAACGGTTAGTGGCGATCGCCAATTCCCTCAACGGACATGACAACGTGACGGTGGGGCTGCTGCACTGCAAGGTCATCTCCCACGCCGCACCCACTCCCGCCACCTGGGAGTATCCATCGGAGCAGGAAGCCGTGCTGTTAGGATCGACGCGGCTGGTTGGTGGGCCAGCCCACGAAACTCAACCCACTGCCGTGCTTGCGCCTGCCAGCCCCAAGGTCGCTGCTGACAAGGCGTCGCCTACTCGCTTCTTGGCTGTGCTAACGGGGGTATTTTTGCTGCTGCTGGGCGGCGTCTGGGCGTTGCGTTCACCCCTGATGCGAGACTGGTTTACACCAGCAGACGTCGCTCCGACTCCATCCCCCAGTCCTGAAGAGAGTGCCCTGCCCGTCCATGCATTGCTCCAGGTTGGGCGGGCGACCTCTGGGGCGGCAACCATTCCCCTGACGCTCTATGCCGAACTGCCTCCAGGGGGGAGTAGTCCTCTGCCAGGAGAACAGCGGTTGTTGCTCCAGAACACGATCCTCAAGGTAACTGATGCGCGTCAGGTGGGGGGCGATCGCTGGCTTCAACTGGTGCGCTGCCCAGCGATGCCGACAGATGCCTCAGGGTTGCCCAGTCCGGGGACAAGCCTGGCCCAGGAAACCGATAGGTCCCTGGAAAATGGCCCTGACCGTCCTTCGCCTTTTACAACGGAAACGTTTACCAACGAGCTGCGCCCTGGAGAGCAGGTTTGGGTGAAGGAATCGGAGCTAAGTCCGTTCGTGCGACTCAATCCTAGCCTCACAGCGCAGCAGGAAACCTGTGGGGAGATAGGTCCCTCGCCTATCCCCTCGGCTCCAACGCCTCAGGGCTGAGCATGGCCAGCACATCGGCAGGAGACAGTTTCAAGACTAGCCTATGGGGTGTTACCCTACAGTTGCATCCCCAATTCCAGATAGACTGGTATTAACTTAACCCATTCGTCCTTTGCACGTCTCTTCTATGTCTCCCTGCTTTCGAGTGGCGATCGCCCGTCTCACGTCAGCAGATCCAGATCACTACGCTATCTGGGTTGTGCAGGCTCCCCACCAAGCAGGGCACGTCCACCACGACTGTTTGTGGACGCAAGACCTGACTGATGCGTGGGAACTCTGGCAGAGCTTGTTTTCGTTGCGTCGATTGCCAGAGGTGCCCCGCATCCCCTCTGTTTTTTTGCCGCCGGCTCCCAGCAATGGTGGCAGTCCTAGCTATACCAGTCGGGCAATGCAACACCTGGGAGTAAGCCTATACCAGTGGGCATTTAGTGGGCCAATCCAAAACAGTTTTGCCCAAAGCCAAGGGATCGCTTTTGGCCAGGGCAAACCTCTGCGCCTTCGACTGGAAATTCGCGACCCGGAACTGATTGCCCTGCCCTGGGAGATTATGCAGCCCCAGCCGGGGATGCAGACCCTTTCGCTGAGTCAGCAAGTCTTGTTTAGTCGCACGACCAGTGAAGTGGCGCCCCTACCCGAACTGCGGAGCGATCAGTCCCTCCGCATTCTGCTGGTGCTGGGGCAGGATGCAGATGTAGGCAGTGCTGGTTCAGAGCAGGCCAAGCTACAGTTGCAGCAGGAGGCCGAAGCGTTGCCACAATTGCTGGAACAGTCGGCAGCTATCGCACCAATGAATAGTTTTGTTGCTCCTGTCCCCTGTGAGGTGAAGACTCTGGTGCAACCCTCTGCCGCAGACCTGATTGAGCACCTAGAGACCCGCCGCTACAATGTGCTGTTCTATTCTGGACATGGTATGCCCGGAGCCGATGGCGGACTCTTATTTCTGCGCCCAGATGCCACAATTAATGGCACGGAACTGGCGCAGGTGCTCACCCGCTGTCAGGTCAAGCTGGCAGTCTTCAATGCCTGCTGGGGGGCACAACCCGAACGGCAGGGGGAGGAGGCAATTCCCCGCAGCAGTCTGGCGGAGGTGCTGATCCATCATGGGGTGCCAGCGGTGCTGGGAATGCGGGATTCAATCGCTGACCACGAGGCGCTCCAGTTTATTCAAGTGTTTGCCAAGGCGTTGGCAGAGCGATCGCCCATCGATGAAGCTGTGGCGATCGCCCGTCAAAACCTGCTGACGCTATACGGCTTCAACCAGTCCACCTGGTCATTGCCAGTGCTCTACATGCACCCGGAATTTGATGGGGAGTTGGTGCGGCCATTGACCGAAGGCGTGACAGAAATCCCCGATCATTCCGGCAGTTGGATCCGGCCCAACACTCCCCCAGCAGTGCTACGCTCCCTCACCCCGCCGGTGCAGACCTGGCGGATTGACTACGGGGTAATGCGCGTTGGCAATATGGAGGGGAATGACCTGATCCTGCGGGGGCCAGGTATCTCCCGTCGCCATGCTGAGATCTTCTACCGAGATGCAGCAGCAGCAGAGGGCGAACCCGCCTACTACCTACGGGACTTCTCTCGCTACGGCAGTTACTACCTCAACGACAACCAGTGGTGCTTGGTACACCAGCGCGAGGTGCCGTTGCGATCGCCCACCCGCCTGCGGTTTGGCAACTTTCAGTTAGAGTTCGTTGTCGATAACCTACCCAATGTGAATTCTGGATAAGCTGAAATCCTTGCTGTTCCATGGGCGACGCGCACGGAACAGCAAGGATTTTGGGGCACCGCGTCCGGCGCGGTGCCCCACACCCCTCTTAACCCGAACTGACGTTAACCAGCTTGTCCCAGCCTAAATCCTTCAATGCATGATTGCGACGCAGTGGACGGGTTGCTAGTTCCAGAATATCCCTGGCGTTGGTGAACCCATGGATTTGGGCGAAGGTAAACTCTACAGACCACTTGGTGTTGATGCCACGGGCTTCGAGTGGATTGGCATGAGCCATGCCCGTGATCACTAGGTCGGGTTGTAAGGCGTAAATCCGTTGCACTTGGTTGTAGTTATCGGGCTTCTCAATAATCTTGGGCAGGGGCACCCCCATTTCGTGACAGGTCTTTTCCAACAAGGCCAGTTCTGCCGCCTGATAGCGTTTGTCCATATAGGGAATGCCGATTTCAGACACTGTCATGCCGCAACGAATCAGGAAGCGGGCGAGGGAAATTTCCAGTAGGTTGTCACCCATAAAAAAGACAGATTTCCCTCGCACAAGTTGCAGGTAGTCTTCCAGGTTTGCCCAGACCTGTTGTTCTCGTTCTGCCAGTCCTTGCGGTTCGATTGCAAAAACAGAGCAGATCTTTTCAATCCAGGCACGGGTTCCATCGGGGCCAATTGGGAAGGGTGCGCTAATCAGTTTGCACTTACGACGACGCATTAGCGTAGTTGCAGTGCGTGAGAGAAATGGGTTCACCCCGCAGACGTAACTGCCTGCTTCGATTACGGGTAACTCAGTGAAGCGCTTGGCTGGCAACCAGCCCGATACCTTGATGCCCTGCTTCTTCAACTCCAGCGTCAGTTGGGTAACCACCGGGTCGGGCAATGACCCAAACAGAATCAGCGGTGGATGGTCGGCGTATTCTGCTGCTTCGGATCGGATGTCTTCTTTCTTGCGGCCAAAGTTCAATAACTTCTGCACAGCATTTCGCTCATCCTTTTCAGTTTCTGTAGCAGGAGCTTTGTCTGGACAACGGGCTGCCATTGCGGCCAGCACTGTGTCCTCACCCTGGGTAAACGCGTAGTCCAGACCATTGGCGCGGGCCACCACAATGGGGATGCCAATTTCCGCTTCCAGTTTAGGAGCTAGTCCTTCTAGGTCCATTTTGATGATCTCGGTAGTGCAGGTGCCAATCCACACGATTACAGAGGGGTTGCGATCGCGCTTAATCTGTAGACACAGCCGTTTCAGTTCCTCATAGTCGTTCAACTGAGCAGAAATGTCGCCTTCTTCTAACTCCGCCATGGCGTAGCGGGGTTCTGCGAAGATCATCACCCCCATGGCATTTTGCAGAAAATAACCGCAGGTTTTGGTGCCGATGACCAAGAAAAAGCTGTCTTCAATTTTCTGGTAGAGCCATGCGACACAGCTAATCGGACAAAAGGTGTGATAGTTGCCTGTTTCGCAGTCGAAGACGAGGTTGGAAGTATCAGGGGTGGCGGCAGCAGTCATAGGAGATACCCTTCTGGATTTTGGATGTTGGGATTTTGGGCTTTGGATTGGTGCCGCCTGGCCTGCTTAGGGTGAAGCTTTAGAGGGGATCTCTAGTGCGGGCGGTAGAGTCGTGTCTGACACCCTGACAGGCTTCGTCGAGGCGGGCGACGGTTTTGCAGGTCTGGCTCTCGGGGGTGGTGAGGGGAGCGGCGGGGGCAGATTCGTGCAGAGGGGAGCGGCCTTCGGGCAGCATCCGCATGGGCTGGGAGTTGGCTTCTTCCCATTCTTTCAGGGCTTGGTCGGGGTTGAAGTTCAGCCCTAGCGCCATGACAATGCGGTCGGGGTTATTACTCAAGTCCACCACAATCGGCAACAGTTGCAGCAATTGCGGTTCCAGTGTAGACAGGGTCGCCAGAATGAACCCAGAGGAGGGGCGACGTTCCCCGTCGCACTCTACCCAGACGGCTAGACGGGTCAACCAGGAACGGTTGTCGCGGTAGTAGGTCAACCATTTTGTTCGGAGGGATTGTCTGAGTTCTTCAGTGTTCATAACCAGGCAGGGCTTGGGCCGTTCGCAGAAAAGGGTTCGCATTTCATCAAACCACAGGAGCGATCGCCCCAGATCGCTTTTTACGAAAAGCTCAGTTCCCTACTCTCAATGACTCCAGCAAACCTGGCAAAGTGCGAAAATGAACCGGGTGGATTTTAGAGATTTTGGCAGCTAAACCACCATCAGATCCAACGATTCTTCTAGCTTTGTGGGTGGTTGCTGGGGGTTGAGGTAGAAGTCAGACAGCAGAGTAAACAGGTCGCGATCGGCGGCATCCTGGGGAACGACCCCTTCGGGACGAGCCAGGATCTGGTCAGCAATATTCAGGTAATAGTCGCAGACATAATTCAGCGAGGGGTCTTTTTCTGCCATTTCAAACAAGGTTTTGCCCTTGACCCGCGAGACGCGGATGTCTTCGATCAACGGCAAGATCTCTAGCACCGGCATCGGCACTGCTTCTACATACTTATCAATCAGGTCTCGCTTGGAGGTGCGGTTACCAATCAGTCCGGCTAATCGCAGGGGATGTGTGCGGGCTTTTTCGCGCACCGAGGCAGCAATGCGGTTGGCCGCAAACAGAGCATCAAACCCGTTATCGGTGACAATCATGCAATAGTCAGCATAGTTCAACGGTGCAGCAAAACCGCCACACACCACATCTCCCAATACGTCAAACAGAATCACATCGTACTCATCGAAAGCATTCAGTTCTTTCAACAGTTTCACCGTTTCGCCGACGACATAGCCGCCGCAACCGGAACCTGCTGGCGGGCCACCCGCCTCGACGCAATCCACACCGCCGTAGCCTTTGTAGATCACATCCTCCGGCCACACATCCTCGTAGTGATAGCTCTTGGCCTGCAACGTATCAATAATTGTGGGGATCAAAAATCCCGTTAATGTAAATGTGCTGTCGTGCTTTGGGTCACAGCCAATCTGCAAGACTTTTTTGCCGCGTCGCGCCAGTGCAACTGAAATATTACAACTGGTGGTTGATTTACCAATGCCACCTTTTCCGTATACAGCAAGTTTCACAAATTTGTTCTCCTGAAGCGTGAAAACCTGATGACCCAATCAAGCTGATGGATATGGGTCGTTGCTTAGTCCAACAATGACATTTTGGACATTGTGATGGAGTAGTACACTCCGCATACCACTCCATCACAATGTCATGAGTCAAATCAGCAACACCATGGGTGTGGGAGTATGGAGCAGAATTTCGGAGAAGTTGGATCAGATTAAAGACGATGCGGCGCTCGCCCCTCAGACGCTGCAAACTTCTTCCCAAAATTCACACTCCCCATCCTAAGCCTTGCGTGTCCAGAAAACTGCCTAACCCAGTTCTTTTTTGTTCCCCTTTTCAGAAAATCGGAACAATAGACAAACGTTAGAAGTCTTGCTCTACAGCATTTTTACCTATATAGCTCTAGGGTGGTCGTCAAGCTGATACCGGCCAAAGTCAGGGAAGTGAGCGGACAGAGGGGGAGAGGGCAACAGGAGCACCATTGATTTCTGACCAGTGCTCTCTTTTTTGTAAAAAATCATCAATTTTTCGCGATCGCTGATTCATCCTCAAAACTATTCGTCAAGGTACAACTATCTTGTTAAAAAAGGTGAATTTTTCAAGCCTCTAGCCCTACGGAAAATCAAAACCTGATAGATAAGTTGATGTGGGAGTATGAAGACACATCAACAGCTAGCAAAGAAGTATTAACAATGGCACAAGATCAGAAACCAACAGTTGTAATTACAGGTGCTTCATCGGGCGTTGGCCTATACACCGCAAAGGCGATGGCAAACCGAGGCTGGCATGTTGTGATGGCTTGCCGCGACTTGGAGAAAGCAGAAGCCGCTGCTCAAGCGGTTGGCATCCCCAAAGATAGCTACACAGTTATGCATATCGACCTGGGATCGCTCGATAGCGTCCGCTCTTTTGTCGAGAATTTCCGCGCAAATAAGCGCCCTCTGGATGCGCTGGTCTGCAACGCTGCAATTTATATGCCCCTGCTCAAGGCTCCCCTGCGCAGTCCTGAAGGCTACGAGCTCACCATGGCCACCAACCACCTGGGGCACTTTTTGCTGGCAAACCTAATGCTGGATGACCTGAAGCGTTCCTCCTGGACGGACAAGCGTCTGGTGATCCTGGGTACGGTCACCCACAACCCTGATGAACTGGGCGGCAAGGTTTACCCCCGGCCTGATCTGGGTAACTTTGAAGGCTTTGAAGCTGGCTTCAAAGACCCCATTTCAATGGTGGATGGCAAAGCGTTTGAACCCGTCAAAGCGTACAAAGACAGCAAGGTGTGCAATGTCCTCACGATGCGGGAAATGCACCGACGTTTCCATGATTCTACTGGCATCACCTTTAGTTCCCTCTATCCCGGTTGTGTGGCAGATACACCCCTGTTCCGTAATCACTACAAACTCTTCCAAAAACTCTTCCCCCTCTTCCAGAAGTACATCACGGGTGGCTACGTGACGCAGGAATTGGCCGGGGAACGGGTTGCCCAGGTCACTGCCGACCCCGAATTTAGACAGTCAGGCGCTTACTTTAGCTGGGGCAACCGCCAGAAGAAAAACGGTCAGGCATTTATCCGTCGTGTTTCTCCCCAAGCACGCGACGATGCCAAGGGCGAGCGTATGTGGGACCTGAGCGCCAAGCTAGTGGGTCTGCCCGAACTGGTGGGTTCTGGCCTTGCTGCCAGCAGCCGTTACTAACTTGACGTGACTTCGGAATGCGCTGTACCCCTTGATGTTCTAGGCGCGACGTGCCCAGAACATCAAGGGGTTTAGGGTATTGCGCCAGGCGCAATACCCTAAACCTGCCTAACCTGAACTGACGTTAACTTGAGTTTAAGCGCATGAGTTCAGACTAAACTGCGCTACGCAACCAAAGCCCTCACTGCGATCGCAGTGAGGGCTTTGGTTAGAAGTCCCTTAGCACATCTGCCGTTAGCCTGACCTCAAACACCTGATTGGGCTGGATCACAGCCGGCTGAGGTGCGGTCAGAAACGTGGTTGCAGCTCCGCCAGCGGCTCCAGCGGCGATCCCTAGCAGTCCCAGTCCTCCGGTGAGAATGCCGACCAGTCCCAAGCCGACTGCACCGATGGCAGAATTTCGCAGCAGTTCATCTCTGGGCACCTGGCGATCGCCCGACAAGGGGTTCGACTCTCCCTCAATCAGGAGGTTCTGTCCCTGGAGGGCGATCGCCTGAGCAATAAACCGACTACCCCGACGGCTCGACTCAAATCGTCCAATCACTTGACTCCCCCGGGGAATGACCACATTGCCCCGACCGTCTAGCACAGGCTCATCCAGCACCAACACTTCCTGCCAGGACTTATCTGCCGGTAGGGCCAGTTCTGTGGCCCTGGGATAACGCAGCGTCAGCACTGTCCCCGCTGGCAGCAACACATTAGGCCGGGTCGGCGCAACGGCAGTGATCTGGGGTGGTGCAACGGTGGGATTGGTATTCAAGCTAGGGGGGGGCAAGGGCTGACTCAGGGCTGATGGACTGGGAGTCGCAGTGGTTGGCGGCGGCGCTAGTACTGTCGCGCTAGTTGCTGGCAGCGATGATGCTGGCGGCAGTGCAGGAGGTTCTGCGGGGGGCAGGGCGATCGCTGGCCTCGGCGTCTCAGGTGGGGGCACCACCACGGCAGTGGAGTCAGCATTAAATGGTTGGCTGGCGGGCAGCGCTGTCTGAGAAACGGCGGGAGCAGGAATTGTAGAAGTCTCTGCACGCACAGGCGCAGGCGTAGGCGTGCCTGGAACTGCTGGACGACTCACCGGCGCAGGCTCCAGCGGCGGGGGCTGAATCGGGATTTCCGTCGCACCCGGTTCTAGGGGAGGCAGAGCTGCGGAGGTGGGGGGGGAAACTGCGGCAGCGGTAACTGTTCCAGGGGGTTCAGACGTTGTAGTTTCGATCGGAGAGACGGGAGTCGGGATTGCCTCCTCTGGACGAGGAGCATCGGTCAGAGGCAATTGGTCGTCGGGGGCAGGCGATCGCTCCACCGAGGGGGGGGCATCCAATCGCGGCGTTGCAGGCGCAGGTCGGGAAACCGCAGTCGGACGAGCCGCAACACTACCGGATGAGTCGGTCAGCAACGGACGAACCACCCAGCGGTTCCTAGCAGCATCGACCCGCTCTAACTGGACTTGTCCTGAGGCCAGCACCGCATCCGGTGAAAGCTCCATGACAATGCGAGTGAGGCCGGGTTGAAACTGAGCCACGCGAACTTGACGCACTGCCCCGCTGTAGGAGCGTTGCCCTGCAAGGCTCCCGACCTCAGTGTTGGGCAAATCAACGATAATTCGCGCTGGTTGCGCCGCCAAAAAGTACCGCGGTGTCGTGCCTTCAGGGACGGTGAATTCCAGTTGTTGAGTTTCAGCATTAAATTGCCAGTTGGTCAGCGTTGCCGCGATCGCCACTCCCTCTTGGGCAACCACCGCCGCACTCAGCAACACCGTCGTCAGAACAGGATGGGTCGCGATCGCCAACCCAAGACCCAAGGCCACTTTTTTCAGACCATCATGCAATGACAGAGAACTCGCCATCCTGCCAACCTCAACTTCTGCGGATTGATGAACTATGGAGCCGCCTGAAAGCAGAAGGAAACGCTGCCCATAGTGGACGATTTAAAGAAAAACCGCTCTCCCTGGCGGTTGATCTCGCCTCTAGTGTAGTGAAACTTGTTTGAAATATCCAGAAAAGATGAAATATTCCCAGTGGCGATTGCAGTTCCTTTAACAAAAGTTAACCATTCACTGTTTTCACTCTGGTCATACCAATTCTTCAAACTCTCACGGCGGATTGGATAGAAGTAACGTCAGTTCCGGTTAAGCGGGTTTTGGGGCACCGCGCCGGGTGCGGTGCCCCAAAACCCTTGCTGTTCTGTGCGCGACGCGCACAGAACAGCAAGGGTTTCAGCTTATC
>DVEB01000207.1 GCA_015295905.1 Synechococcales cyanobacterium M55_K2018_004 | reverse complement strand
CCGTGCGCGTCGCGCACGGAAACGTAAGGGTTTCAGCTTATCCCGAATTCACGTTCAATAGGCTCGTTGTCAGAGGGTTCTCTGAGAGCACGTCACCTTTGCAGACCCGCATCCTCCAGCCCCTTCTCCCAACTCGGGACAAGGGGAGCCGAGCCACCTCAAAGCCCTTTCCCAACTTCGGAGAGGGATATAGGGTGAGGGCAAAATGAATAGACAACCGGCTTCTCTTGTGAGAGGTTAGGCGTTCTACTAGATCAGTGGGAACCCTATTTATTGATCTTATTACAGGCAGGGAAAAGCCATCTGTCGGGACACTCTTCGGCCCACTCTTTTCACACGCTATTCCGCATCGGTATAGCACTACACGCATAGGTGAGGAAAATGCGTGCAGTGCTATTATATGGCTGCGAGAGAGCGCAGTCACGAGAAAGCCAAGCGGAGAGGCGATCGCCCCTGCCCTACTCCATATCACCGTATCTGCGAGGAGTGTTGATGTCTCCCACGAGACACCAAAATCATTCACTTGTCTTCAGTACGAGCATAGTCATCCTGGAAGCGAATAATGTCGTCTTCGCCCAGGTATTCGCCATTCTGAACCTCAATCAGAACTAGGGGGATCACACCAGGGTTTTCCAAACGATGAACCGTGCAGGGAGGAACATAAGTAGACTGGTTGCTAAACAGCAGCGTTTCGCTGTCTCCGCAGACGACCCGCGCAGTCCCCGAAACAACGATCCAGTGCTCACTCCGGTGGTGATGCATTTGCAAGCTGAGACGGTGTCCGGGCTTCACTTCAATCCGCTTAATTTTGTAACCACGTGCTTCTTCTAACACTGTAAAAGACCCCCAGGGTCTTAGCTCAGTTGCCGCAACGCCCTTAGTCGCGGGATTCAGCATAGCTGAGATGGTTGGTTGAGCCGCTTCTTGAGTTTGAGCCACAACACCTACTCCTTGAATCTTTGCAAAAAGGTCTCAATACAAAAAGTTAACAACAATAGATCCGACCAAGCGTAGACTGCAAACCCCTGAACCCTCGATAGAATTAAGCTTTTGCCACTTCCGAGCCTTTTTCTCTGCTGCAGATGACTAGACGGTGAAGTGCACCACCCGGTAAGCAATTGCTCACTTGACCAACACTCTGCTCGTGGAGTATCGCGAGGGTTCACTTCCCCAATTTCTGTAAACTGCGAGCAACAGAATAACAGATGTCTCCTGGAAGCGGCTGTGGTAATCACTAGAAAAGCAGGTGATTACACCAAATCTTTAAACCAGACTCAAGTGCTTTAGGGGGGCTTCACTGTTGATTACTATTGACTATTTCTACCGTGAATTCCGGGTAAGCTGAAACCCTTGCTGTTCCCTGCACGTTGCGCGCGGAACAGCAAGGGTTTTGAGGCACTGCGCCCGGCGCGGTGCCCCAAAACCCGTTTAACCAGAACTGACGTTATTTCTACGTGGTGTTAGCCGGGGTTTCATAGCGTTGGGCACGTTGATTCAGTATTGATTCAGGACAGTACTGTAGGGGTCGCGCCCCACAGTACTACCTTTTGTACTTAACGAAGCTGCACACCGCTATCAGGACAAATCTTCCTCAAGGAATAGTTTGTAGGGAAATCCCGATGCCATTGTGGACACGGGCTGCGGTGCGGGGAGAGCGATTCAGCAGTTGTCCGCCCAAGTAAAGAGCGGTTGAGCTACCGCCATCGAGATTCAACGCCTGAACTGCCCCTAGCTGTTGCATCAGTTGGGCTGTTTCATGCAAGGTGGGGCCGGGGCCATCTAAACGATTTTGAATGGTGACGAGCATTAGTGTACCCGTTGCAGTCTGTCCGATCGCACTACGGGCTGCCGCCTGAGTGATAAAATTCGTCGAAAACTGCTCGGCCTGGGGGTTAAGAACAATTTGCCGGTCTTGAATCAGCAGAGGGCCTGCCCCCATGATGTTGGGATAGCGGTCAAAGGTTGAAGGAAGCGTTGTAAACTGGCGCTGGACTTCGGAGCCAGGGGTAAGGATGGTGGCAGCATTGGCATCTGCTCTCACCACCAGTAGATACCCATTAGCAGGAATGGGGAAGGTCGTTTGTCCGGCGGCACCTCCTCCCTGCTGATTGACAATGCGCTCCTGTGCTCCAGGGCGAGGGGAATCGGCCTGGACAGTGACAATCTGTTCATTATTGCTAATCGGGGTGTAGCCAGTGCCCCATTCACGGGTGTAGCGGGCTAGTCCAGCGGTGATAAAGCCACTGTTGAAATGGCGAATGGGAAGTCTTTGACCATTGACAGACAGTGTTTCCTGAACACTGAGATTGCCGACAAAAACCTGTCCATTGGTATCCCAGGCGATCGCTCCCCGGTTGAGGATTGGCCCTGAGATCCAGCGTCCGTTCTGTCGGATGGCCCCCAGAGGGAACTGGTTATCGCGGTTAAAGAAGCCTCCATTGATAGCGGCGATCGCCTGCCAGCGGAGGGCTGTTGTGATCAGGGGAGCGGTGCCTGTGGCAGTGTCAGGATTTGTCCAGATGGGTTTAATGGACATCCCTGAGGTGCGTGGATCAATTTCCAGTAACGTGACGGGAAAGCGTTGACTGTCTAGATTCACGTACTGTTGTCGCCAGCGAATTCCCGGTGCCCAGTGAATTTCCCGTTCCACCAAGAAGTCTGGGCGAACATCGATGACCAGGCGATGGGGATTGATCAGCGTCAAGACGCGGGGCCGGAGGTTACCCGATACGCCAATCCGAATGACGGTCTGTGCTGCTGTTGTGCCAACCGTCAAATTAGTCAGACGATTGCCGGGGAGGGGCACAAAGTTTTGCACCAAGGTGGGATCGATCTGCCCATCTAACGTCACCGTCCATTCCTGAGTCGTCTCGCTGAGCTGCCAGGGGATCGGACGGTCGAGGTCGATCACGATGCGATCGCCCCAGCTCTGTCGCCCCTGCCGCAATCCTAAAATTCGAGCCGGGGGGGTGGTGAGTTGCAGGGTGTCCCCCACGATGTTGGTCTGCCAGCCAAACCGTTGGCTTAGGTTCGTGATATCCAAAAACCGAAAGGTGCTGGAGCGCCAGGTGTCGAGCAGCAACGGCTCGGTTGCGACATCGGTAAACCACTGCACGGGTTGGCGGTTGAGATCCTGGTTAGCCAGGAGGGACAGTCCCAAGGTCTGCATCAGTCCTGCATCAGCAATCCCTATCCTGCCCTGACGAACACTCCAGGCCACCGGGAGCGATCGCCCATTGAATATAATTTGACTCCCCTGTTGGTCAGTTCGGCTGAGGGTTGGCAGTTGGGCTAGCTGGATCGTCGGTGTGGGTGGGGACGGAACTGGGAGAGGCTGGGCATCTACCGTTGAGATAGGAGAGGCGACAGCGGGGGGTGGGGCTGGGGCTGGTGAGGGCTTCGGAGGAGCTAGCCCAATGCTCGAAAGGACATACCAGACAATTGAGGCAAAGGAAAAGGCGAGGTATTGCTGGCCGGAGAATGGCTGGCTAGAAACATAGGCTGGCAGACCAGGCCGTCGAGTGTGATGAGTTCTCATTGGAGCAAAACCGCAATTGGAGCAAACTTAGAGCAACCTAACGTGGGGTTCGAGTGTTTGTATTTTCGAGTGTTTGTATTATGGAGCGTAGCAATCGGCTGGGGAGAAGACTTTGCAAATTCTTGATAGATGCTCCGAGGACGCTGTTGTTTCCCGTCACCGCCAATCTCAGCTTGCCCGCCTCCAACAGGAACCTGATCAGACCGTCAAGCTTAGTCAGACTGTCAGATCAGAGCATCAGAGTTGATATGCTTGAAATTGGCATCAAGGACAGAAGGCATACTCGGAGGGGACTGCGGGAAAGCCCTAAGCGATCGCCCTCCGGTATGTCATCCCCTCACCAGCTAGCGCAGGGATTGCAAAGCTTGTGCAATTTCCATTACATTTTTGATCTGCTCTTTAAGATTAAGTTCACAGGTGAGCGATTTTAGGGAACAGGCGGTGATATCTCTGCACACTTCTCAAACGCAAATGCAGCAAACGAGGAGAGACTGGCTGGGCGCTCTGGTTAGATTGATAGCAGGGCACGGTTGCCGCGCTGCTTTCAGGCGATGTCTCCACGACTCCTATCCTCCTATGGCTAGTGATATGGCTAGTTAGACAAGTGTTAGGACTGCTTGTCATGACCCTACCCTGAACATGGCTTCTTTGCCTCTCGACAGAGAAGATGGGTTCAGAGAAGGCGAGTTCAAAATACGGCTGACGGTAAGGTTTTCCTCGTTATTCGAGTGTGAGTGAATCATTTAGGGGTGTTTCTGGCTACGGTTTGGCAATCGACAAGCAGCTCTCAAAGTTTTTGTTCGTCTCTTTCACTGGAAAGCAGTTGATTCTATGGGTGATACAAGCGTGGTTCAAGGTAAGTCGGTGCATCATAATCTGGGCAGTGGTTATGCGGGGCAACGATGGTTGGTCGAGGAGCGTGATGCCTGTGGAGTCGGGTTTATTGCCGATCTACAGGGGCGTGCCAGCCATGACTTAGTGGTTAAAGCCCTCACAGCGCTGACCTGTTTGGAGCATCGGGGCGCTTGTAGTGCCGACCAAGACTCTGGAGACGGTGCAGGCTTGATGACAGCAATCCCGTGGAAGTTGCTGAATCAATGGTTTCAGGAGCAGGGGTTGGGTGAGCTAGATACCAGTCACTCAGCTGTGGGGATGGTGTTCCTGCCCCAAGCTGCTGAGATGGCAGAACTGGCCCGAACTATTACCCATCAAATCCTCACTGAGTTAGGGTTGACGGTATTGGGCTGGCGTTTGGTTCCAGTGCAACCCGACCTACTGGGGATTCAGGCGCGGGAAAACCAGCCCCAGATTGAACAGGTCTTTGTTAAAGGGGAGGGCACAGGCGACGAGTTAGATCGCCTGCTCTACTTAGCTCGCAAACGCATCCTCCGCGCCTTAGCAAACGCTGAAGCGAGCCTCTCTGAAGAACACGCTAAGTCTCTGCGTGAGTTCTATGTCTGTTCTTTTTCAAGCCGCACAATCGTCTACAAGGGGATGGTGCGCTCTGCCGTCTTGGGTGGCTTTTACCTTGATCTGCAAAACCCTGACTACGAGAGTGGTTTTGCTATCTACCATCGCCGCTTCAGCACCAACACCATGCCTCGCTGGCCGCTTGCTCAACCGATGCGGTTAGTTGGGCACAATGGCGAAATCAACACGCTGCTGGGCAACATCAACTGGATGGTAGCGCGGGAAGAAGATCTGGCGCATCCTATCTGGGGCGATCAGCTGGCGGATCTGAAGCCGACGGTGAATGCAGAAAACAGCGACTCTGCCAACCTGGATAACGTGATGGAACTGTTGGTGCGTTCCGGGCGCGAACCCCTGGAAGCCCTCATGATCATGGTGCCAGAGGCGTACAAAAATCAGCCTGATCTCGACGCTTATCCCGAAATCACGAGTTTCTATGAGTACTACAGTGGCCTCCAGGAACCCTGGGATGGCCCTGCGCTCCTCGTTTTCAGCGATGGTAAACAGGTGGGCGCCAGCCTTGACCGCAATGGTCTACGACCAGCTCGCTATGTCATCACCCGCGATCGCTACATCATTGTTGCCTCTGAAGCAGGGGTTGTGGATCTGCCAGAGGCGGAGATCGTTGAAAAGGGTCGTCTAGGTCCAGGGCAGGCGATCGCCGTTGACCTAGAACATTGCGAAATCCAGAAAAACTGGGAGATCAAACAACGCATTGCCAAGGCAAAGCCTTACGAACAATGGCTTCAGCAATACCGCAAGAGTCATGAGCCACAGCCCTTTGGCGATACGCTGCTGTACGATACTCCTGCCCTGCTGCGCCACCAGATCGCCTTCGGTTACACCTCCGAAGACGTGGAGATGATCATCGAGGAAATGGCAGCCAAGGGCGCAGAACCAACCTTCTGTATGGGCGACGACATTCCCCTAGCGGTGCTGTCGGAGAAGCCGCGCCTGCTGTACGACTATTTCAAGCAACGGTTCGCTCAGGTGACGAATCCGCCGATTGACCCCCTGCGCGAGCGGCTGGTTATGTCCCTCAATGTCTATCTGGGTAAGCGGGGCAATTTGCTGGAGGCAAAGCCGGAGGACGCAGGCGTGTTGAGCCTTGCCTCGCCTGTTTTGGGTGAGGCGGACTTGGTGCAAATTCAGCAATCGGGGCTTCCAGCCGCAACCCTCTCTACGCTCTACGACATCACCACAGGTCCAGAGGGGTTGCAACGAGCGGTCACCGATCTCTGTCAACGGGCTACGGCTGCAGTGCGAGAGGGCAAGCAAGTTCTGATCCTGAGCGATCGCCACGCCATTGACGGGACCTCGACCACGCTGACTACTAACGTGAGCTACATTCCCCCCATGCTGGCGGTGGGCGCTGTTCACCACCACCTGATCCGGCAGGGATTGCGGATGCATGCCTCTCTGGTAGTCGATACGGCCCAGTGTTGGAGTACCCATCACTTCGCTTGCTTGATCGGGTACGGAGCTAGTGCCGTTTGTCCCTACTTGGCCTTTGAGACCGTCCGCCACTGGCACCAAGACCCCAAGACGAAAAGCCTGATGGAGCGGGGCAAACTAGCCGCAGTCTCGGTTCAGCAAGCTCAGCAGAACTACCGCAAGTCGATTGAGTTGGGGCTGCTGAAGATCCTCTCGAAGATGGGGATCTCGCTGCTGTCGAGCTACCACGGCGCACAAATCTTTGAGGCGATTGGGATTGGCCCTGACCTGTTGCACCTTGGCTTTGCGGGCACTGCTTCCCGTCTGGGTGGCTTGAGTGTGGCGGAATTGGCTCAAGAAGTGTTGTCCTTCCACAGCCGCGCCTTCCCTGAACTAACCGTGAAAAAGCTGGAAAACTACGGCTTCGTCCAGTACCGTCCGGGTGGAGAATACCACATGAACAGCCCGGAGATGGCAAAGTACCTGCACAAGGCGGTCGCTGAGAAGAGCTATGACCACTATGACCTCTACAAGAAGTATCTGGAGGAACGGCCTGTTACTGCGCTGCGCGACCTGCTTGACTTTAAGAGCGATCGCCCCTCAATTCCCATTGAAGAGGTAGAACCTGTCAGCGACATTGTCAAGCGCTTCTGCACGGGGGGAATGTCCCTAGGGGCGCTGTCCCGCGAGGCACACGAAACGCTGGCGATCGCCATGAACCGCATTGGTGGGAAATCTAACTCTGGTGAAGGGGGCGAAGATGCGGTGCGCTATAAGGTGCTAGACGATGTGGACGCCGCCGGGAACTCTGCGCTGCTGCCTCACCTGAAGGGACTGAAGAACGGTGATACGGCCAGTTCTGCCATCAAACAGATTGCTTCCGGTCGCTTTGGTGTCACCCCTGAGTACCTGATGAATGCCAAGCAGTTGGAGATTAAGATTGCTCAGGGGGCGAAGCCGGGTGAAGGGGGGCAGCTTCCGGGTAACAAGGTGAGTCCCTACATCGCCATGCTACGGCGGTCAAAGCCTGGGGTAACCCTGATTTCTCCGCCGCCCCACCACGACATCTACTCGATTGAAGACCTGTCTCAGTTAATCTTTGACCTGCACCAGATCAATCCTCTGGCGCAGGTGTCAGTGAAGCTGGTGGCAGAAGTCGGCATCGGCACAATTGCTGCAGGGGTTGCCAAAGCCAATGCCGATATCATTCAGATCTCTGGTCATGATGGGGGGACGGGCGCGTCTCCGTTAAGTTCCATCAAACATGCCGGGAGTCCCTGGGAGTTGGGCCTGACGGAGGTCCATCGGGTGTTGATAGAAAACAAGCTGCGCGATCGCGTTCTGCTGCGGGTAGATGGCGGCATCAAGACCGGGTGGGATGTGGTGATGGCAGCGCTGATGGGCGGGGAAGAGTTTGGTTTTGGCTCCATCGCGATGATCGCCGAGGGCTGCATCATGGCGCGAATCTGCCACACCAACAACTGTCCGGTTGGGGTTGCTAGCCAGAAGGAAGAACTGCGGAAGCGGTTTACTGGGATCCCCGAACACGTTGTTAACTTCTTCTACTTCATTGCAGAAGAGGTGCGATCGCTGCTGGCTAGACTGGGCTATCGTTCGCTGAATGATATCATTGGTCGGGCTGACCTGCTGAAACCCCGCGAAGGCGTAAAGTTGACCAAGACTCAGGCACTTGACCTTTCCTGCTTGATCCAATTGCCCGACTCGCGTGAAGATCGCAGTTGGCTCCAGCATGAGACGGTCCACAGTAATGGGCCTGTGCTGGATAATGAACTGCTAGCCAATGCTCGCATTCAAGCAGCGATCCAAAACCAAACCACGGTGACGGAATCCGTCACGGTCGTCAACACCGATCGCACTGTGGGGGCGCGACTAGCGGGGGCGATCGCCCAACAGTATGGGGACACGGGCTTCGCCGGACAAATTACACTCAACTTCAAAGGCAGTGCAGGTCAAAGCTTTGGGGCCTTCAACCTGTCGGGGATGATTCTAAACCTCGAGGGTGAAGCGAACGACTACGTAGGCAAAGGTATGAGTGGCGGGGAAATCAGCATTCGTCCGCCCGCGGAGGCCACCTACGACCCCTCGCAAAACGTGATCATTGGGAACACCTGTTTATACGGTGCGACGGGTGGCGCTCTGTATGCCAACGGACTCGCAGGCGAACGGTTTGCCGTCCGCAACTCAATGGCGCGGGCCGTGATTGAAGGGGCGGGCGACCACTGCTGTGAGTATATGACGGGCGGCGTGGTGGTTGTCCTCGGTCGCGTGGGGCGCAATGTTGGTGCAGGGATGACAGGTGGACTAGCCTACTTCCTGGATGAGGACGGCAGTTTCCCCAGCAAGATCAACCCTGAAATTATCAAGATCCAGCGCATCAGCAGCCCAATTGGTGAAGGCCAACTGAAGGAACTGATTACCGCTCATGCCGATCGCACGGGCAGCCCAAAGGCAAAACACATCCTGGAGAACTGGGCTGAGTACTTGCCGAAGTTCTGGCAGGCTGTGCCACCATCCGAGGCCAATAGCCCCGAAGTGAAGGCCGAGGAAGAAAAAGTCCTGACGGCAACTCCCTAGGACTCAGGGCCTCTTTGGCATCAAAAAACTTACTGCAACGTCAGTTCTGGTTAAGGGGGGGTTTGGGGCACCGCGCACGGCGCGGTGCCCCAAACCCCTTGATGTTCCGTGCGCGTCGCGCACGGAACATCAAGGGCTTCAGCGTATCCAGAATTCACGCTATGTTAAGGGGGCTAACTACAGTCAACCCTACAAACAATGCCCTAGCCAGGCATACTTCTAGCGTCGTCGCGCCTTGCTGACCATCTTGCGGGAGAGGCGGAGGTTGAGTTGTTGCTGGTCTGCCCAGTCTTGCAGGATGCGGAAGAAGGTTTGCCGATCATGCGTTTGCAGCACAGCCGCCTGGTCGGCTGTTTCGATGGCATAGGGGTAGCCGCCTCCAACAATGACTTCGGCCCGTACCCAGTCGAGGATTTGTTCCAGACGACCGGATTCCGCAACCCAGAGGGGAATCTCTAGGCGAGCGGGAAAGTTGTCGTGGGTGGTCTTCAGGTAGGTGAAGGTGATGCGATCGCGGTGTTCGGCATAGGAGTCGAGGATATCCAACCGATCGCACAAAAACAGCGGCGTGCGATCGCCCCACTGCATTGCCCGGTTAAACAACTGGGCGTCATGGATCGTATTGGCATCCGGTAGTTCAAACAAGGTCTTGAGCATCACGGTCACATCATCCGCGTAGGACGTATCGATGTAGCCGATGAGAGGCACGCGATAGCGCTCACTAGCCCGCAGCAGACGCAGGGTGCAATCGATGTAGAACTGTCGAGTAGAGGCTTCAAAGGCACGGGCGAAGGTGGCAACGAGGGAGCCGTCGAAAAACAGCAGGCAGCGCTCAGCTCCCGGATTGGCTTGCATATATTCCACCAGGCGATCGCACTCCATCTCGAAACGACGCATACTTACCCTGCGATCCACGGGTTCCCCACTGTTGCCGACTTGCAAATCCTGCGGAGTCATCACATCCACGCGGATATCCTTGAGGTAGCGACCATCCGGTCGGTGGGCGTTTTCAAACCAGCCGATCTGCACCAATGCAACGGGGATCGAGAGATCTTTGCCGGGGTAAATTTGGGAGCCATCCACCGCAAAGGTCGTGACTCCTGTGAGGCGATCGCGCACCCACTCCAGACTTTCTTCCCGGTTCTGCCAGACCAAACCCGCGGGGAAAATGCCGCCAACGGTTTTCCCAAAGGACTCCAGGGGACGCGCCCCCAACTGACCCATAGGCCGTGCCAGCACATCCAAGCGCTCCTCCTCAGCCATCGCGACAAATTCCTCTAGAGCGGCGCGGTATTGCTGAAGCGTCTTGACCGCCGCGATATCAAATTTGGAAAAACTATCCCGCTTTTGATCAAGGATTTGCAGGATCTGGGAAGGCTTGAGCGTCATAGAGGGCAACAGGACATCAAGACTGGAAATCAAAACAAGAACAAATGCTCTATCTTCCCATATTCTGCCAGGAAATCAATCCTACCCACTCCAAAAACTAGAGCGACCGCTAGGAGTCAAGCAGACGTTGCCCCCCGCTGCTCCTTTCCATAAGGAATTTATGGCGCTACGCGCTCATGAGGAATGAAAAGTCCATTGTTTGAGTGAGCCGGGAGCGAAGTGCCCCACTCACTCAAACAACTGGGGTGCTCTCTTTTCACCTCTCGCTAATGGGCTAATGGGAGAAGAAGCCCGCCAGCAGCAAAGGCAGGAGCAAGCCCACGGAGATGATGAGGACGAGGGTTCCAGGATCAATCCGAATTGTGTTTTTATCGGGATTGGGCATGGGCAAACCTTCCTTCAGGCTGACTGAATAGACAACAACCTAGCGCTCTCCCTTACGGAACGGCACCATCAGCGCTTTTGGATACCGTGCCTGTCGGGACATAATGGTTAGGGCAACGATGCTGAGAATATAGGGCAGCATCAGGAAAACTTGGTAGGGGATCACGGCCCCGATCTCCTGTTGCAGGCGTAATTGCAGGGCATCAAAACCTGCAAAGAGTAAGGCACCTAGGAGGGCTTTGAAGGGCTGCCAAGACGCAAAGACCACCAGGGCAATGCAGATCCAGCCGCGTCCATTAATCAAATTCACAAAGAAGGAATCGAAGGCAGAGAGGGTGAGGAAGGAGCCCGCGATCGCCATCAAGGCACTCCCCAAGACAACTGCTCCCGTCCGCACTAGAAACACATCAATTCCCTGAGCTTCAACCGCTTGCGGGTTTTCGCCCACCATGCGGACGGCCAGACCTGCAGGAGTCCGGTACAAACCATAGGCAACGACTGCGATCGCGATCAACGCCAGGTAGGTCAGGGGTGTTTGAGTAAACACGGCCTGTCCTACCAGGGGAAGTTTTGACAGCAGCGGTACGGCGTAGGGCTGGAAGGGTTCAATCTTGGGTGGAGTGGTCACGCCTTGGGGCAGCAGCACCCGGTAGAAGAAGTAGGCAAGGTTCGCGGCTAGGAGAGTGATGCCAATGCCAGTGACGTGCTGCGACAGCCCTAGATAAACGGTCAGCAAGCTATGGAGCACACCAAACACCAACCCACTCGCCGCCGCCAGCAGCACCCCACCCCATAGGTCAGCCCCCTGGTAGACTGCCGCCCATGCCACCAGTGCACCGATGGTCATAATGCCTTCAATGCCTAGGTTCAACACGCCGGCCCGTTCGCAGAGCAGCTCTCCCAAGGTCCCGAAAATTAACGGGGTTGCGATGCGAACAGTCGCAGTCCAAAATTCAACGCCAAGGAGCAGGACAAGAAGATCCACAAACGCTTGCAGGAAAAGGATTGACAGCCATACACAGAGCTTCATTATCCCCTAAGCCGTGAGCGATCGCACATCCCTCCCTCTACGGGCCAACCGTGCTAGGCTGACATTAAGATTGATGACAATTAGGTGGCGTGAACACAACTAGGTGGCGTGAACGATGGAACTGGCTCACTCTCCTCAGGTCACAACGGCTTACTGGCAATGGCGAGGGTTCCCCATTCGCTACCAACAGGCGGGCGATCGCGGCCCCGCAGTGGTGCTGATCCACGGCTTTGGAGCCTCCAGCGACCATTGGCGTAAGACCTTACCGGTGCTGGGAGAATCCTGCCGCGTCTTTGCCATCGACCTGATCGGTTTTGGGCTTTCGGCAAAACCCCAACCCGGCCATCCAATCTCCTACAACTTTGAGACTTGGGGCGAGCAGGTGCGCGATTTCTGTCAGGACGTTGTCCAAGATTCCGTATTTCTGGTGGGGAACTCGATCGGCTGCATTGCAGCACTACAAACAGCAGTGATTGCCCCAGAGCGGGTGCGCGGCGTAGCGATGCTCAATTGCTCACTGCGTTTACTGCACGAACGCAAGCAACAGGCAATTCCTTGGTATCGGCGGTTTTCTGCCTCACTGCTGCAAATGCTCCTGAAAAACCGACCCCTAGGGCATCTTTTCTTCACTCAGATTGCCAAACCGAACGTCGTCCGTAAGATTTTGCTACAAGCCTATGGTCGTCCTGAGGCCGTGACCGACGAGCTGGTTGAGCTGCTGTTGCGGCCTGCCAGGGACCCAGGAGCCGCAGATGTGTTTCTGGCCTTCATTTCCTACTCTCAAGGACCACTTGCGGAAGACCTGCTGCCCCAGGTGACCTGTCCTGTCCTCATCCTCTGGGGGACGGCTGACCCCTGGGAGCCGATCGACCAGGGCCGGGCTTACGCCCATTATCCAACCGTGGAAGCATTTATTGCGCTGGCGGGGGTTGGCCATTGTCCCCAAGATGAAGCACCAGAACTGGTCAACCCCAGGCTCCTGGAGTGGATTGAGCAGCATAGCCAGTAGGGAGTGGCGATCGCTCCTATAGCTTCGACTTTAGGAAGTCATCAGAGATCCCAATTCAACTTTAAAAAACATTTCAGCCATTCTTGTTTCGATGGTGACTATCAATTCATACAATGGTTTCATCTAGCAAAATAGCAATGTTTGGTTCAGGAGTGACGCAATGCCAGCGGCAGTCGGTGTGATTCAAACGCTCGGTTTTCCAGGGGTGCTTGCCGCTGCCGATGCCATGGTAAAAGCAGCAAGAGTAACGCTGGTCTACTATGGTCTGGCGGAGCGAGCCGAATTTCTGGTAGCGGTGCGGGGGCCAACTTCGGAGGTCAAACCCGCGGTGGAAGCCGGGGTAGAGGCCGTTGGTAAGGTGTATGGCGCAAAACTGGTGGATTGGTGGATTATCCCCAATCCTCCTGAAAACCTGGAAGTAGTTTTACCCATCAAGTACACCTCAAAGGTGACGCGGTTCACCTGACCCTTCATCCCATCCTGGCACCCAATCCTGAATAGAACAGGAATGTCTGGGGGCGGCTTAGAAACTTCGCCTAGAATGTCTTCTAGCCTGAGCACAGGAGACTTTCAAGAGGGCGATCGCGTTCCTGCATCCAATCTGGCCCTATCGATCAGTAGTGTCTTGCTGACTCGAAGCCCTACAACAATCAACAAGCAAGTAGTATCTGACAAATCGAAACTGAGGAGAGAACCATGCCCGTTGCGGTCGGCGCACTTGAGACAAGAGGTTTTCCTGCCGTGTTGGCAGCGGCGGATGCGATGGTAAAAGCAGGCCGCGTTACCCTAGTGGGCTACATCCGGGCTGGAAGTGCTCGCTTCACGATTATGATTCGGGGCGATGTCTCGGAGGTCAAGCAGGCGATGGATGCAGGCATTGAGGCCGCAGAAAATACACCCGGTGGCACCTTGGAAACCTGGGTGATTATTCCCCGTCCGCACGAGAATGTGGAAGTGGTGCTACCCATTGCTTTCACAAACGAGGTTGAGCGGTTCCGGGAATCCCTCGAAATGCCTCGTCTGCCTGGAAACGGATCCACTGGCGCCTAGTGGTTCAAACGCATCGTCAATGAGTCAATAAGCGGTCAGCCATTTTCGTGTTGGGCCTTTGGTGGGGGTTTGGCCTGCCTGTGGTGGGCTAAGACTTCACCAAATGTTGGAGGCTCGTACCCACCGAGTACGAGCCTCCAACATTTGGTGTTCACACCTTAAACTGGCAAAAATCGGCAATCTTTAAGCTGAGAACAGCAACAGGCAGAAGCTCGCAAGCAATACACCAATTGTGTAAAACCAGCCGACGACTTGAGTTTCCGACCATCCGGTTAACTCCAGGTGATGATGGAAGGGAGCCATCCTAAACAGACGCCTACCAATCCCATGAGCATCCTTCGTCGCTTTGTAGTAGCCAACCTGAGCAATGACGGAGAGCGCTTCAATCAGGAAAATGCCACTCAAGAGCAACAGGCCAAACAGGGATTGACTGAGAATCCCCACTGCTGCTAATGCCCCCCCCAGGGCTAGGGAACCAGTATCGCCCATAAACACCCGGGCAGGGTTGCGATTGTGCCCCAGGAAGCCCAGGAAGCTACCAGCCAGACAGGCGCAAAAGATCATCAACCAGGGGTGGGAAGGAGCAACCAAGGCACCCAGACCCAACAGGGCGATCGCCCCAGTCCCGGCAGCAAGGCCATCCAAACCATCGGTGAGGTTCGTCGAATTGCTCTCAGCCACCAGGGCAAAGCCAGCCACAAACCAAAAGAAGACGCCCAGCGGCAGGGTGAGGCCAAACGGCAGGAGAACCGTGGTGAGATTGGGTGGCTGTTGCAGGAAAGCCCAGAGGCAGAAAAGTGTAGCAAAACCAATCTGGAGCAAGAGCTTTTGCCGGGGAGTGATGCCTTTGTTAGAGCGCTTGCGGAGGATCTGCCAGTCATCGAGCCAGCCGATGGCAGCGTAGCTGAAGGTCAGCGCGGAGACAGCCATGACTTGAGGATTGAAGCGTGTCATCAGGAGAGCGATCGCTAGCCCAACAGGGATCACGAAAATACCCCCCATCGTTGGAGTGCCAGCCTTCTTGAGGTGTGCCTGGGGGCCGTCTTCTCGGATCACTTGGCCGGCTTTGAGCGATCGCAGTATGGGCACCACCCACACTCCGGCTGTCCAGGTCAACCCAGCACAAAGAACAAACGGTAGGGTCAACGATGCGGGCTGCCAGGGAGAACGAGCAGCCAGCCAGTCAAGCACAACCGCTGCCACCGAGAGAAAACCACCTAGCCCGACTAACAAACCTTTTCCTGATAACCCCAGCGAACTGCCGGGTGATAATTTTGCATCCACAACGGTAATTCACTCCACACACCACAAACACTTATTTCAAAGCCAAGACAAGGCTTTCCAGAATTAGTATGCCAGCTTTTAAACTGGAGATACGAGTAATCTGAGCAACACCTATCACAACTCTGAATCAATTAGAGGTAATTGATAACAAAATTGATACCAATCAGACTAGTACTAATCAGAACTAATACCAACCGAACTGCTACGAGCGCATGTCACCTTTGCAGGCCCTCATTCCCCAGTCCCTTTTCCCAACTTGGGAGAAAGGGAACCGCCTATCTTAAAGTCCCTCTCCCAAGCTGGAAGAGGAATTTAGGCTAAAGGCAGAAGTGACACGCACCCACTGATACAAACCCTAAAACCAGCCTTCCTGACGAGATCTCTGATGAAATCTGCTGACAGGCAACACCTCAGCGTAATCGAGATAAAGCCACTGCGAAGAAAAATTCACAATGAAATTAGTACTACCGCTGACTGAACCCAGCAGCAGCCTGAGGAAGAAGACAAGAATAACGGATATTTCTACGTTTCAGGGATCTGCCGCATACTGATAGCTTAATTTTTAACTCATGTCAAGACGTGTGGAGTGAATTACCCTAGATTTAGGGGCAAAATTTCTCTTTTGCCACACATCCGGGGGCATCTCTAGGGATCCCACTTCACCGCATCGCCCTGAGATGGGTTGGGTTCTAAAGGAGGTCGGGAATGTTTGGAAAGGCAGAACTGTTGGAAGCGATTGCCGGAAAGAACCGGGGCATCCTGGCAACCCCTACCGATAAGCAGGCAATTTTAGCGGCGATCGCTCAGTTAGAGGACCACAACCCAACCCCCAACCCCCTCCGTTCCCCTGAAAAGCTGGCCGGAAACTGGCGCTTGCTCTATACCACCAGTCAGGAGTTGTTACGCATTGACCAGGTTCCCCTGCTGAAGTTGGGGCAGATCTATCAGTTCATCAATCCTTCGTTGGCTCAGATCTATAACATTGCGGAGGTGTTGGGTCTGCCTTTCTTAGAGGGAATTGTAAGCGTAGTGGCTCGAGCCGGTCTCTGACCGGCGGGTCAACGTCAAATTCGGCAGGCTAATTCTTGGCCCACAACGGCTGATGGGCTACCAGACCCCAGCCCAGTTTGTCGCTCAAATCGAGGCAGGACAGAAGTTCAGGGCATTGGATCTCAAGGTAGATAGCGATCGCCAGCAGGGCTGGTTGGAGGTGACCTACCTGGATGACGACCTGCGGATTGGCAGGGGGAACGAGGGTAATGTGTTTGTGTTGACGAAAGTGAGGTAACGTTTCATGCGGATGCGGCTGTCCCAGAGCCACCTGAACCAGCTTGCCCTCTGCCCCCGCAGGTTTCAATACCTCTTTTTGGATCAATTCAGTGCCCCTATCACACCCGAACAGCAGGAAAACCTCGCCTGGGGGAATCAGTTTCACCGGTTGATGCAGCAATACGAATTGGGGTTACCTGTGTTTTCCCCTGCGGGGGCAGAAGCACGATCCGATCCGATTCAGCAGTGTGTCCAATGCTTTATCCAGGCTACTCCCGATCTCTTTCGATCGCAGCCCAACCACTTTCGTCAGAGCGAGCACCGCCGCAGCCTAGAGTTACAGGATTACCTGTTGACAGTGGTTTATGACTTGGTGATTTTAGAGGAGCACCAAGCTCGCATTTTGGACTGGAAGACCTACGCAAAGCCGCGATCGCCCCAATGGTTGGCCGCAGACTGGCAGACTCGCCTCTATCCCTTCGTGCTGACGGAGACCAGTTCATTTCAGGCTGAACAAATTAGCATGACCTACTGGTTTGTCCGGGCCACTCAACCGGGAAAAGCTGCTCCGGCCCCAGCTTCCGCTCATTTTCGCTATAACAGCACTCTGCATGAAAGAAATCGGGCCGATCTGACCGCCCTGCTCACTCAGCTCACCCAATGGCTAGATGACTACGGCAACGGGAAGAACCTCCCCCAGGTTCATGAGGCCGCAGGACACTGTGCAACCTGTAGCTTCGCTCGCCGCTGCAATCGGGGGCAAGCGACGGCCGACAACCATGCGTGGGAGATTAGCCGTATCGAAGCCATTCAAGAAATTGCCCCATGAAGATACGATACGAAATCCGTCTATAAAGTAGCGGTTTGTTG
>DVEB01000083.1 GCA_015295905.1 Synechococcales cyanobacterium M55_K2018_004 | reverse complement strand
ACAACAAACTGTTACTTTACAGACGGATTCTGTATTAAAGGTAGAATTTGTAACGAAAACTTCAACTGAGAAGGACATTGGGAACATGGCACTTTCTGTCGGTACCACGGCTCCAGATTTCACGGTAAAAGATACCAACGGCAACACCGTTAAACTCTCTGACTATGCTGGCAAAACAGTAGTGCTGTACTTCTACCCCAAAGACGACACGCCTGGCTGTACCAAAGAAGCCTGTAGCTTCCGGGACAACTACAGTGCTTACCAGGGTAAGGATATTGTGGTGTTTGGGGTCAGTATGGATGATGAAGCCTCTCACCAGGCGTTCACCAGCAAGTTCAACTTGCCCTTCCCCTTACTGGCCGACACCAGCGGCAGCCTGACCAAAGCCTACGATGTTGATGGGGGCGGTTACTCCAAGCGAGTTACCTACGTTATTGATGGTGCTGGCAAAATTATTAGAGTGTACGACTCGGTGAAGACGGATACCCACGCTGCTGACATCTTGGCAGATCTGGGGGTCTAGCTAAAATCCAAATCCATCCTGTGGGTTGCCACTCACCCAAGTTTGAGAAGGGCACACGCGTAGGGTGCGAATCTTTGCTGTCTAGTGTGGTATGGCGCTACACGCATAGATTAGGGCGAAGCACTTTGTGGGAAACCCCCGCAGCGGAGGTTCTCACAAAGTGCGTTTTACATCATGAGCGCATAGCACCATATCAGTCTGCTTGTAGCGGGCTGATACCACACCGGACGCCCAAAAACCAGACGCCCAAAATGAGCATCGCTGAGAAGGCGTACCTGCGCTTTTCTCTGGCTCCCTCCCCGGATACAATAGTATCTTGTGCTAATTCACCCTGATTCGGAAACCGCCCCATGATTCGTGAAGTATTCATGCCTGCTTTAAGTTCCACAATGACCGAAGGCAAGATTGTCTCCTGGGTCAAATCGCCCGGTGACAAGATTGAGAAGGGCGAAACGGTTGTGGTGGTCGAGTCCGATAAGGCTGACATGGATGTAGAGTCCTTCTACGAGGGCTATTTGGCAACGATTATTGTGCCCGCTGGGGCAACTGCTCCTGTGGGGGAGGCGATCGCCCTGATTGCCGAGACAGAAGCCGAAATCGAAGAAGCCAAACAGGTTGCTGCTGGTGGCAAGCCTGCGGCTGCTGTTGCTGCTGCCCCTGCCGCCGCGACCCCGACAACGGCGATCGCCACTGAAGAAGCATTGCCCGATAGTGGCAACGGTAGTGGCCGGGTGGTGGTTTCTCCCCGCGCTCGCAAATTAGCAAAAGAACTCAAAATTGACCTGGCAACGGTGAAAGGCAGCGGCCCCCACGGTCGAATTGTGGCAGAAGATGTGGAAGCCGCTGCCGGAAAAGTGACTTCTCCCATCACCCCGCCGCCTACGGTGACTCCCACTCCTGTTGCCGCTCCTGCATCCGTGGCTGCACCCGCCGCTGCTGCTGCTCCCCGGCCTCCTGCTCCTGCCCCCGCTCCGGTTGTTCCTGGTCAGGTGGTACCCTTCTCTACGCTACAAAATGCCGTAGTGCGGAACATGGTGGCTAGTCTGGATATGCCCACCTTCCGCGTTGGCTACACCATCACAACTGATAACCTCGACAAACTCTACAAGCAAATCAAAACGAAAGGGGTGACGATGACGGCGCTGCTGGCCAAGGCAGTGGCTATGACAATTAAGAAGCACCCCATCATGAATGCCTGCTACACCGAGCAGGGCATCCAGTACAACAGCAATATCAATGTTGCCATTGCCGTGGCGATGGATGATGGGGGGCTAATCACACCAGTCTTGCAAAATGCTGACCAGATGGATATTTACTCCTTGGCACGCTCCTGGCAAGATTTGGTGGCCCGTGCCCGCACTAAACAACTGCAACCCCCAGAGTACACAACAGGGACTTTCTCAATCACTAATCTGGGTATGTTTGGGGTCGATCGGTTTGATGCCATCCTTACGCCTGGACTGGGTGCAATCATGGCTGTGGGTGCATCTCGTCCGCAAGTGGTGGCCACCCCGGATGGCATGATGGGGATTAAGACGCAGATGCAGGTGAATGTCACCTGTGACCATCGGGTCATCTACGGTGCCCACGTTGCCGCATTCCTAAAGGATCTGGCAACATTGATTGAAACTGACCCGCAGTCCCTAACGCTATAGGACTGTGGGTGTTCGGCGATTGCTGTTCAGTTGGTGAGGTCGGGCGATCGCTGAATACTGATTAGACCGTTTGGGATCAGAACTATGGCTATTGTTCGGGTGCGACAGCACGTCAATCCGCTGGCGCAGAAGTATCAGCAACCCACGCAGCCACCGGTCTGGTCGGACGTGTTTGCCAATCCACAGTTGCCCCTGCACTTGGACATTGGCTGTGCGCGGGGGCGATTTGTGCTCAAGATGGCCGAACTGCAACCCGGATGGAATTTTTTGGGGCTAGAGATTCGCGAACCGTTAGTAATCGAGGCTAACCGCATCCGCGATGAGAGGGGGCTGACGAATCTGCACTACGTCTTCTGTAACGCTAATCTCTCGCTGCGATCGCTCCTCGCTTCCCTGCCACCCCAAACCTTGCAACGGGTGAGCATTCAGTTTCCCGACCCGTGGTTCAAAAAGCGTCACCAAAAGCGACGGGTCGTGCAACCGGAACTGGTCAGCGATCTAGCGGAATTTCTGCCGACCGGAGCCGAGGTTTTCCTTCAGTCCGATGTGTGGGAAGTGGCTGTAGAGATGGGCGATCGCTTCCAGGAAAATCTCGCCTTTGTGCGTCAGGGCGATTGGCTAGCCGAGAACCCGATGCCTGTCCCCACAGAACGGGAAATCGCAACGCAGAACAAAGGCGAACCTGTCTACCGAATACTGTTCGTCAAACGATAAAGCACGACACGCATAGGTTAGGATAACGCTGGTTGTGGGAAACCCTGCGCAGTGGGGGTTCCCACAACCAGTGTTTTACATTATGAGCGCTATAACTTAATACCGACTCCGTCGGTTATTGAGTCGGTTTGTTGTGGTGTGAAACGGGCGCG
>DVEB01000289.1 GCA_015295905.1 Synechococcales cyanobacterium M55_K2018_004 | reverse complement strand
TGCGCGCCCGTTTCACACCACAACAAACCGACTCAATAACTGACAGAGTCGGTATAAGCTGATGAACCAGCCTTTATCCTCTAGGGTAAGGGCAGCGGGTTGGGGTTGGCCGTCAACCCCAGCAATGAGTTCACCAGGAAGTTGACCACGCGGTGAAGCCGAACCCCTTGCTGTTCCGTACGCGACGCGCCTGAAAAAGCCAGGGTTTTGGGGCACTGTGACTGGCGCGATGCCCAAAAACTCGGTTAACCAGAGCTGTCATGCGATGTTAGGATTTGGGCTCAATTAAGCGCAAAAAATTGACTCAAAAAGGTACATCATCATCGTCATCGTCTGTGTCACCTGAAGTGTGTGATGGAGCGATCGCAGTGTCATCTCCTGAAATTTGCGAGTCGATGTCTTTTTCTGCATGCAGCTTGACAATCTGACCACTAAACATCTGTGCTAGACTGCGGGCAGCCCGCAGGACTTCATCCTCCGCTTCCCAGTCTTGGGGCGCAGGGGAGGTAGAAGGGAGGGGAGTTTCGGCGGGTGTAGCCTGCTTGGGAGTGGGTGGAGTGGGGACTGGAGGCTCGGATGGAGGTTGCGGGGCGATCGCGGGCGACGTCTGCGGCACAGAGACTGGTTGTACTGGCGGCTGTGGTGACAGTTCCTGGGAGGCGGTCGGTTGTGCCCTGTGGGGGGGCTGGACGGGTGGTTGCACCACAGTCGCGGATGCTGTTTCGGCCTCATCCACTGGGCTCACCTCTAAAGTAACCCGGATCGCCTGATTGGCATACTTGGCAAAGGCGGCCTCGATATTGGACAGTTTGCTCTTCGCCATGCCCAGCAACGGCTGGGCCGTCACGCCAATGCGAGCGACCTGTCCATCAAAACCCAGGAGCCTGCACTGCTGACGCAGCAAGATTTGCGTGGAGTTGGGCTGCACGAGTCCCAGAACGGTTTGCCAGATCTCAGCCAGATTGGTCATGGCAGCCGTTGCGGCGGCTGAAGCGGCGGGTTCTGGAGCCGGGGCTGCGGTAATTGGGGAGGAGGGGAGGGGAGTGGGGGGGAGTGCTTCGACTACCGGCTCGGCTGGCGCCTCTGCCGGTTTTTCCCCTGAGGGACTGATAGGCGCTGGAGTGACTAAGGGTTTGGGTGCGGGTGGTTTAATAAGTTGAGATGGACTGACTGGGGGTTGCACTGCTGCGTTTTCCAAGGGGGTTGTAGACATCGCAGTAGGCAACAGCCCCATCAAGGTCACTTCGAGCCACAGACGAGGTTGGGTGGTGTTTTTAATCTGCACCTCAGCAGCCCGCAGATGGCGCTGTCCTTCTAGAATCCAGGTGGTTTCAAAGGACTGCACAAACTCGCACACTTGGTTCCAGGTGGGGGGGGTGATGCTGACTAGGTCGTTGCGCTGGGGAGCCGTTTTAGCAATCAACAAGTCGCGGTAAAAACTGCCCAAATTTTGCAGCACGATCAGCGGTTCACGTCCACGATCCATCAGGTGACGCACCCGCTCGATTAGGGCTTCCGGGTCGTCGGCAGCGATCGCCCGCAACACTGCTAATAAGTCCCGTTCGGGAACCGCACCGACAAGATCCCACACTTTCTCAACGGAAATCTCGCCTTCCAGCAGACTCAACTGATCCAACAGGCTCTCCGCATCACGCAGTCCGCCCTGCGAGATCTGGGCAACCAGTTGCACTGCATCGGGGGAGATGGCGATCGCTTCTTTGTCTGCAATTTTCGTCAGATGAGCCGTCATGGATTCCAGTGGAATCCGCCGAAAATCAAACCGTTGACAGCGCGAGATGATCGTGGGAAGCACTCGCTGAGGATCGGTTGTTGCCAAGACAAAGACGACGTGAGGAGGGGGTTCTTCTAATGTTTTGAGTAGCGCATTAAACGCTGCGGTACTCAACATATGACACTCGTCAATGACGTAGACTTTGTAACGACATTGCACTGGGGCAAACTGCGATCGCTCAATCAACTCCCGAATGTTATCCACCCCAGTATTGCTGGCGGCATCGATTTCGATCACATCCAGGGCAGAACCATTGGCGATCGCCCGACACACGTCACAAACTCCGCAGGGCGTTTCCGTGGGGGTGTCACTCTGCTGACAATTGAGCGATTTGGCAAAAATGCGAGCACTGGAAGTCTTACCTGTGCCGCGTGCGCCAGTAAACAGGTAAGCAGGGGCGATCTTCTGTTGCCGCAGAGCATTGGTCAGGGTAGCGGCGATCGCCTCCTGGCCAACCAACTCAGCAAAAGTTTGGGGACGATACTTGTGGTGGAGCGGTTCGTAGGTCACGGGAGTGGGGGTGAGGTCAGGAATGCAACAGCAGCAACGTGAATCTTCTGGTAAACAGTTCGTTTGGCAAATAGGGCAAATAGTTAGGATTTAGGGCTAGAGCTACTCAGTCTACCCACTCTGATCCTATACATCGAAAGGCAGAATTCCAGAGAGTTGCCTCAAATTAGGAGAGCATTGCTGCATCCCAATGCTGCATCCCAATACGATACGTTGAGGCAGAGGCATACTCCCTGCGCTGCTGCCTCAAAACATCATGGGTTCAATCTGCAATGCCATGAGGGGAACCTGGAGGTCAGAAATCCGTCAACCCACCCATACCACGTCAGCTCAAAATTTTTCAGCTTGTAGTGAGTTTGTAGTCCCACTCTTGTGGGTTGACTAACATTAGCACTACAAACACTAGCCCTACAAACAATGCCCTGACGAGGGATATCATTCGCAGCCTGTGGAGCAAACGACAATGCTGACCTCGAAACCCTGGCAAAAGACCACCAGCTTTTTCCTAGCGCTGGGCCTCAGCGTAACCAGCGCCATCCCTCTCATGGGGAGTGTGGCAGAGGCGCGTGTTGTCCCTCAGCAGACCGCACAACTGTTTCGCAATGGCAACGGTCCTGTGCTCCGGGAGGGCACGCTTATCCGCACCACCTACAATGCTGCCGAACGCATTATTGTGAAAACCGATGAGACCGCCAAACTCACCCTAACCGTCGCAGAAGACGTGCTCTCTGAGCGAGGAACCGTGCTCATTCGGCGGGGCAGCGCGATCGAAGGCGAAATTCGCCCGGTGGATGGTGGCTCTCAGTTTTTCGCTGAAACCCTGGTTCCAGCAAGCAGCAATCGTCGTTTCCCGATTGCTGCCACTTCTGATGTGATTACACGCACGGAAACCATTACCCGTCGTTCCAATCCTAACATCCTGCGGGGAGCCGCCATCGGTGCAGCAGCGGCGGCAATCCTGGCAGAGATTTTCGGTCGCATTGACCTGGGGGAAGTGCTGGCAGGAGCTGGCCTAGGGGTGTTGGGAGAAATTCTGCTGCGCCGCCCTCGCGAGGTTGAAGTGGTTGTGATTGACCCTAACACCGACCTGGACCTCCGCCTCACAACCGACTTTACTTTCCAGCGGCAAGCCCAACGGTTGGGAGATGTACGGCTTGGGGATTTTGGACTTTAGAGTTTGGCTTTTGGGGCGTTGCTGAGTCCAAATCCGATTGTTTGAGTGAGGGTGAGTGAGGGGCGGTGCGGCGTTTCATTTTTAGCAAGCTGCACGCTAGCCTACCCAATGCTTAACTCGTGACGCCATAACTTGGCCGCGATGCGGACTTTATCGCAGCATTGTACAGTGTCTCATTGGCTTTGGCAGACTGGAACAGGTCTACAACAGGATTGGGATAATCGACGCCTAAGCGGACTCCGAACCGCTGTTGTTCGACGGGGAGCAGTTTCCAGGGTGTGTGGACTTTGGCAGCAGGAAGGTTAGCCAGTTCTGGGAGCCAGTGTTTGACGTATTTGCCGTCGGGGTCGTAGTCCTGAGACTGTTTGATGATGTTAAAGAAGCGAAAGCCGCGCGCATCGTTACCCACGCCTGCGGTGTAGTTCCAGTTGCCGTAGTTGCTGCACACATCGTAGTCAATCAGCAGGGACTCAAACCATTCGGCTCCCATGCGCCAATCGATGCCTAGGTTTTTGGTGAGAAAGCTAGCCACGTTTTGCCGTCCCCGGTTGGACATGAACCCTGTTGCCGCTAGTTCGCGCATGTTGGCATCCACCAACGGGTAGCCCGTCATCCCCTGACGCCACAGATCAAAGCGCTGCCAGTCTTGCCGCCAGGGCAGGTCGATGCCTTGCAGTCCAGCAGGGTGGAAGATGCGATCGCCATGTTTGGCACAAATGAACCGAAAGTAATCACGCCACAGCAGTTCAAAAATCAGCCAGTAGGTGGAATCGTTTTTAATTCGTTGGGCTTCGTATGCCTGCACCTGGGCGTAGAGATAGCGGGGCGAGAGACAGCCAAGCGCCAACCAAGGCGAAAATTTGGAGGAGTCGTCAGCTTCCAACATGCCGTTGCGAGTCTGTTTGTAGAAGCGGAGGCGATCGCTCTCCCAAATGTAAGCCTGCACCCGTGCCAGACCTGCCGTCTCACCACCAACAAATTTCATCCGAGCGCGGCTGTCCACAGCCGGACTTTCCAGGCCAAGGTCAGAGAGGCTGGGAGGGTCACCCGGATCAATTTCAGGTAGTGCCGGAAGGTTGACCGGGGTAGGCAGGGGAGGATTAATTGATGCATCTCGCTCCACTTGTTTGCGAAAGTTGGTGAATAGTTCAGGAATATGTCGGAGATCGAATGGGAGAGCATCGGGGTGATAGAGTGTGTGCCCCCAAAAGGACTGGAGTTGAACGCCGAGGGGTTGCAACGCCGTGGCTAATTGACGTTCAACGATCCGTTCCTCAGAGGTGACTTCCTGATGAAAATAGACTGATGTGAGATTAAGTGGTTTTACCAGTTCCGGAATGACGACCTCGGGTTTACCAATGCGAAGGAGGAGATTGCTGGATCGTTGCTGGAGCGATCGCCGCAAATCCATCACACTCTCCAGCAAAAACTTGGCTCGAAAAGCATCTGTTTTGGGAAAACCAAAGGCAGTTGTGCCGAAATGACGAGGATCAAAACAGTAGCAGGGAATGATTTCTACACCCTGCTGTAGGGCACGATGCAGAGGTTCGTGATCGTGCAGACGGAGGTCATTACGGAACCAGACCAGAATCCGAGATTGGGTCACGTTACTGTTTGTGATTGACTAAATGTCTGTGATTTACCAGCAGATATAGATTTACCAGCAGATACAGGGCTTTTCAGGCGCGTGAGGCACAACATTTGATCTCAGCGCCAAGCGCTGTAGGTCAGTTGCCTATTGTGGTGCTGCTGCCAAAACGGTGTGACGAATCTTCTCAATCACATCCTTCAATCCGTTCTGGTTTAGGCGATAGCTGAGGGGATGAGCAATTAACCGAGCCGTACTTTCAAACAGTTGCTCAATCTCCATCAAGTGATTTTCCTTGAGGGTTTTTCCCGTTGCCACCAAGTCCACAATAGCCTCTGACATGCCTGTAATCGGCCCCAACTCCACGGACCCGTACAGAGGCACAATTTCCACGGGTAGGTCTAGACGTTCAAAGTACTCGTGGGCACAGTTGACGAACTTGGAGGCAATGCGGGAGTGGGGCGGTAAGTCTAGCGCAGAGCGATAGGGGCTGGAGGCTTTTACCGCAACTGAGAGGCGACAGCGGCCAAAGCCCAAATCCACCAAGTGAGCCACGCGGGGTTGCTTCTCGCGCAGCACGTCATAGCCAATGATGCCAAGTTGTGCCTGCCCATACTCCACGTAAACAGGGACATCGTAGTTCCGTACCAGCAGTGCTTTGGCGGTGTGAGTCGTGTCCCAGATTTCGAGTTGACGGTTTTTGGGATCGAGGAAGGCGCTGAAGTCAAGCCCAACCGCTTTCAACGTGCGGATGCTGTCTTCCAACAGGCTTCCTTTGGGGAGAGCAACAGTAAGCATGGGAAATGAGAAAACGTCCTGCACTTATTGAACGCGAAGACGTGACAGGGAGCAAGCACAGCAATCTTGGGCGCCCTGGGCACGCCCAAAATTGCCCATTCCTAACGGTCTAAGCTGCTAAACCGCTGTGACGTAGCAGGGCCTCAGGGCTGGGTTCGCGTCCTCGGAAGGCTTTGAAAACTTCCATGGGGTGTTTGCTGCCACCGAGTGCCAGTACGGTGTTGCGGAAGCGCCGACCCGTTTGGGCGATCGCCGCCTCATTGTCTAAGCCCGCTTCCTCAAAGGCCGCAAACGCATCGGCACTGAGTACCTCTGCCCACTTGTAGCTATAGTATCCGGCGGCATAGCCTCCAGCAAAGATATGGCTGAAGGAGCAGAGGAACGCATCTTCGGGCAGGGGAGGCAGGATCATCGTCGTCTGGGCAATGCGGTTGCGCAGATCGTTTGGTTTTTCGGGGCCGCCTGGTTGGTAACGGTGGTGCAGTTCGATATCCACAAAACCAAAGTGCAACTGCCGCAGCATGGCGGTTCCGCTCATAAAGGTGCGAGCCGCTAGCAACTTTTCATAGTAGTGCCGTGGTAGCGGTTCCCCCGTCTGGTAGTGCTTGGCCATGCTGAACAGTGTTGTGGCGTCGTAGCACCAGTTTTCCATGAACTGGCTAGGCAACTCGACGGCATCCCACTCCACGTTGTTGATTCCCGCTGCACCGCTGTAGTCTACCGTGGTCAGCATGTGTTGCAGCCCATGACCAAATTCGTGGAACAGGGTTTCCACTTCGGTGAAGGTCATCAGGCTTGGTTTGTCGTCTACTGGAGGGGTCTGGTTGCACACCAAGTAGGCGACGGGCAGCCGCAGTTTGCTTTCCCCATCTTCAACAATGCGTTTGCGGTTGATCGCAAAGTCCATCCAGGCTCCCCCCCGCTTTTCTGCGGGGCGGCTGTAGGCATCCAGGTAAAAGTAGGCGATCGCCCCCCCATCTTCATCACTCACCCGGAAGTAGCGGACATCAGGATGCCACACAGGAGCCTCACCATCCGCAGGGGTAATGACAATCCCAAAAATCCGCTTGGCTAGCCCAAACAAGCCTTCTAATACCTGCTCTAGGGGAAAGTAGGGACGCAGTTCTTCCGCGTTGAGCGCGTACCGTTCTTCCCGCACTCGCTCTGACCAGAAGGCCACATCCCAAGGTTGCAACCCTGCTCCTTCTGGCGCACCTTTGCTCTGGGCAAACTCGCGCAGGTCTTCCATCTCTTTCTTCGCAGCATCGTAGCTAGGCTTCCGTAACGACTCCAGCAACGCTTCAACGGCAGCCACACTGGGAGCCATCTTGCTGGCTAGACTCAAGCAGGCATAGCTCTCGAAACCTAGGATCTTCGCCATTTCCTGGCGCAACTCCAGAATTCGCTCTATGATGGGCTGGTTGTCCCACTCGCCTTGGGATGCCCGACTGACATAGACGCGGTACAGCTTCTCGCGCAGATCGCGTCGCCGACTGTGTTGCATAAAGGGCAAGTAGCTCGGCAAATCTAACGTAACGCGCCAGGGGCCAGCTTCTGGGGTGGCGTGTTCCTCCCCCGCCGCCCGCGCGGCCTGAGCCGCCTGGGCCAGGAAACTGGGGGGCAGTCCCTCAATTTCTTCAGGTTGGGTGAGGGTGAGGCTAAAGGCTTTGGTGGCATCCAGCACGTTGTTGGAAAACTTGGTGGCCAGGTTGGCCAGTTCCAGTTGAATCTCGTTGAAGCGATCGCGCGTTTCCCCTTCCAGGCCAACCCCTGCCAGTTCTGCATCCCGGATACCCGCTTCAATGATGCGGTGCTGTGCATCTGTCAGATGGGGCCAATCTGCTCCTGCGCGAATAGCTTTGTATCCCTCGTAAAACGGCTTGCTCTGGCTCAACCGCATCCAAAACTTGACGACTTCTGGTTGGATGGTTTCCTGGGCCTGCCGTAGTTCTGGGCTATTCTTGACACCCATCAGGTGATTGACTATGCTCCAACTCCAGGAGACTCGCTCCGCCACGGCTTCAACCGGCTCAACCAGCCCTTCCCAGGTGGGATGGACGTGGCTCTCTAGCTGAGTGAGTTGGGCATTTACCTCCTCCAGCAACTGCGTCATGGCAGGAATCACATGTCCGGGCTGGATTTGATCGAAGGGAGGCAGCCCTTTACCAATTAAGAGGGGATTATTTGTAGGAGTAATAGTGGCAGTCATGAAGCGAGTTTTGAGTTTGATAATGTTGCTACGAGTGCTGAGACTTTGATCTTAGACCATTTACGCCAGAGCAGAAGGACGTGTGGAGCGAAGGGGGCGATCGCGAGCACGCACCAAAGAGATGAGGTATTACTTCATCTAAATTAAATAACGTGAATTCCAGATACGCTGAAACCCTTGCTTTTCTGGGTGCGACGCACATGGAAACGCAAGGGTTTTGGGGCACAACGCCCAGCGCAGTGCCCCAAAACCCTCTGAACTAGAACTGACGTTCAACAAGCAGACCAGCACCTGAGCAGGTCCAGCACCCGCCGCTTTACTTGCACCTCACGTCAAGCTCAACACCAGTTGCAGCCCTGGTTCCGGTTTGGCCTCTTCAGGCAGGGGATCGGGTTCAGCCCGGACGGCTGGACAAAAGCGACTGTAGGCACAACGATCGCACTGTTCACCAGGAAAGGGAGTCCAGTTGCGGTCATAGCGCAGTTGCAGCGCGAGTTCACCAATCACCTGCTCAACTCGGTTGCGATGGCTAGGGGTGACGTCAAAGCTCAGCTTGTCTCCACTGCGTAGGTAAACTAAGCTAAGACGTTTTAGGTGTCTCTGATAGCGCTGCTCAAGTGCCAGATAATACAGACCAATTTGTAAATCTAACTCTTCATCGTTAATGAGCGATTCCGACTCTTTGCTGGATTTGTAGTCGATCAATTCCAAACCATCATCCAGGTAATCGAGGCGGTCATACCGTCCTGATAGAGTAAATTCTAAATCTTGGACTCGCAGCGTCCCCTGGATCCGGCCTTCCACCGCGAGCGGCCTACGAATCGCACTCTCTGAGGCAATAAACGTATCGTAGTAGCGCCGCAGAATTTTCCGCCCATCGTTGATCTGACTCGCAGTCAGCCCTCCTGTATATTGGGCCCAGCAGTATTCAACCCATTCGTAGCGGGGGATCGGATCCTGATAGTGCCAGTCGTCGTAGACTTTTGCCAAAGTCTGGTGCAACGACGTCCCCAGAGCCGCTGAGCTATAGAAAGCTGCGCCAGGTAACTTGCGCTCGTAGCGGAAGTAGTAGGACAGCGGACAGCGGTAGTAGGTCTGTAACTTTGAGGCGGAGAGAACGTAGGTCATACTGCCAACTTCCAGATGGGGTACAGTTCTGCAGGAAACCCCCACAGATATGATCCATCCCCCTATGATGACACTAGATATGGAAGTTGGGGAGAGTTCGTATGCACTATTCCACTATATCTGTGGGTAGAATCTGTGGGCAGATATCTCTGTAGGTAGATATTGCTATGGATAGTTCTCCAGCCTCTGTCTATTTGGGCTATTGGGGCCTATTGGGGCACCACATTTTCGACAGAGCCGTTGTTGATTCCTAGGACGAACTGAAGCGGCTGTCGCTGTTCGTAGGAGCGTACGACCTGACGATAAATCTCATAGCGAGTTGGCAGGGTGCGGTTGGGTTCACCAGGGTTTCGGAAGGTCACAAAGTACTCCACGCTTTTATTGAGTCGAGGAGTCCCAATGGTCTCTTGGGGGCGCTGGCGGGCTTCTAGTTCATCCACAGTAGGGCGGGGGGGTAGGGCAGGCCACCAGAGTCCTCGGTCATCTGGCCCGGTGACGGCATCTGGGGGGTGTTGTCCGTTTTCGTTGGTTAGTTCTGTGGAAGCGAACGCCTCAATCCGGGGAGGGCGATCGCTCGACCGATTTTGATCGTAGTAATCCACTAGCCAGGTGTAGCGGGTAATGGCGATTGCCTGATACTGGGTTGTGGTCACAGTATCACAGCCTGCGATCGCAATGACTGCGATCGTCGTGAGTCCAAGCCCAAAGGGAGTCAAGCAACGCATGGTTCTAACTGAGTGTTCTAAGGATCCTGAGGCGATAGCCATAATGCATCACGGCGATTTCCCGTAGGATATGTTAACGGTAGCCGTAATGCATCGTGGAAATTTTATCTTCACACCCGTCCGAGAGCATGTCACCTTTGTAGGTCCTCATCCCCCAGCCCCTTCTCCCAACTTGGCAGAAGGGGAGCCGAGCATCTCAAAGTTCCTCTCCCAAGTTGGGAGAGGAATTTAGGGTGAGGGCAATTGTGATATGCACCCCCAGTCCCTAAGGTCACAGCAGGATAGTCTACCTGCAAGATAATGTTTGAATCCCGTTCCATTTGAATCCCCTTCCAGCCGAGTGCAACTCAGTCCAATTCGCCAATGTTGAAGCCAGCCAAGCATAACTTTTTTAAGTTGCCCCACAAAACAGTGGTCTCTTTTCAGGGAAGAGGCTTTTCCTTCCCCCTGATTAAAAAGAGACCACACGCATTCATTGGGCTACTACTATTTGCTCTCTGTGCATACGTCTACTTGATGAACCCGCAGTTCGTCATCGTTGACGACACCTTACCCAATTCGCTGTTGGCGTTTAACTGGTTACGCTATGGCACGCTAAACTTTGACGCTTTCCGGGCCAATTTTGTTGACAGCGAACTGCCCTGGTATTTTGTAGAGGCTCCCAACGGCCATCTGACGTCGGTATATCCGATTGGAACGGCCATTGTAACGCTCCCCTTCTACGTCCTGTTTACTCTCTACCTGAAAATCGTAGGACTGCTGCAAACTGGGCATTTTGACTTTCCACCCAATCTGCCCGACATTTTTGAAGGGGATTTCAATTATCACCGCAACCGCTACCAGAAGCTCGCCGCTGCGGGAGCTACGGCGCTGTCTGTGGTGATGTTCTACCACTTAGTCAGGCTGCGATCGCACCCTGGGCTAGCGCTCTTGTTTGCCTTTATTTTCGCCTTTGCGACGTCTAGTTGGACGATCAGTTCCCAAGGAGTCTGGCAACATACAGCTTCTAATCTGGTGCTAGTGGCAGCGATGCTCTGTCTGTTTAAGGCAAATCGAACAACTGGCTATCAGCGCCGCATATTGTTGGTGGTGGTGGGTGTTTTTTGTGGGCTACTTCCAGGCATTCGTCCCACTAGTGCGCTGTTTGCGATCGCCCTTTTGGTCTACTGCCTGTTTACCTACCGCAAAGAAGCGTGGTTTGTGGTGTTGGGGCTACCCTCGGCATTGCTGGCGATGGGCTGGAATTACTACTACTTTGGCAGCTTGCTGGGGGGATACTCACAGCTATACGCGCAGAATGAGTTTTCCTACAGTTTGAAGAATGAGTTTTCCTACAATTTCAACCTGCCCTTCTTCTGGAATGCTTTCTGGGGACTGTTGATCAGTCCCAGTCGGGGATTGTTTATCTATTCCCCGATTTTGTTGTTTTCGCTGCCGGGGGTGGTGCAGGTCTACCGCGCTAGGGCCGGAAAAGACGAAAGGCTGATCCTGTGTCTGGCGATCGCCTGCTTCACCATCTTTTTGCAGTACTGCTTCTATGACCCCTGGGAGGCCAGCCTCACCTACGGCACCCGGTTTCTGACGGATCTATTGCCGGTGTTGTGCTATCTCACGGCCTACTACCTGACCAACCAGTGGCGACAGATGACCAACGGTGGGCAGTTGCCATTACAGGCCAGTAGGCGGGCGATCGCGGCAACTGCCCTGGTGTTTTTGCTAACCATCTATTCGACCTCAGTGCAGGCTATCGGAGCCTTTGGTAACTACCGCTCCTGGGAAGTGGCTCCCTACGACTACTGGCCGCGACTCTGGTACTCGCAGCGACTCTGGGACTGGCAGGACACTCAAATAGCTCGGACGGCTCGCAGCATCGTGTATAGGATTGCGGAGCCCATCCGGGATGAGAAGTCCTATCGTCGGCAAAGCCGTGGGCAGATCATCAACATCAGCGATGAAGCGGGTCGGCCCATCTCTCAACCCATTATGGCAACTGTCTTTGAACAAAAGATGTTGAGAGCAACTGTGCGCAACACTGGCCCTACTCCCTTCTATGGTTACCTGACTGGCATGGACACGGGAGAGCTAAAGGTTAGAGCAAGATTTTTGGACAGAAACAAGAAACAGTTTCAGTTCCGACAGTTCTTCAGGCGGCTATTGCATGTGGAGGGTGAAGTGCATGCACCAGGAACTGAGGCAGCAGCCCTGGGCATAATTTCCTTCCCCACCAAGCCGGGCAAGTATACGCTAGTGCTTGACCTGCTCTTGCAAAACATTGGGAAAGTTCCACAGCCACAAGGGCGATCGTCCTATAGAATCCCGGTTGAGGTCAGACCAGAAGCGGTCAACTAAAAGGTCGCTGCCAAGTGCAGCAGACCAGTCGCAAAATCTTCACACTGGCTTGATAAAGCCTTTACCTTTCGTGATAAAGTTGCTGCTGAATTAAGATTTGTTTGTCTTCCGACCAACTTCCCAACCTTTCGAGCTTGATGAAACTCTCCATCGTTATTCCCTGCTACAACGAACTTGGTACCATTCAACAGGTGGTCGATGCTGTCAAAGCATCGCCCGTTAAGGAAAAGGAGATCATCATTGTGGATGACTTTTCCACAGATGGGACGCGTGCCTTGTTGAAGAGCCAGATCGAACCCCAGGTTGATCAGGTGCTTTACCACTCGGTGAATCGTGGCAAAGGTGCAGCCCTGCGGACAGGCTTTGCCGCAGCAACCGGAGACATTGTGATTGTGCAGGATGCCGACCTAGAGTATGACCCGCAAGAGTTTCCGGCCATGATTCAGCCGATTCTAGACGGCAAGGCGGATGTTGTGTTTGGCTCCCGCTTCGTGGGTAGCCAGCCCCACCGGGTCGTTTACTACTGGCACATGGTGGGCAACAAAATTTTGACCACCCTCTCTAATATGTTCACGAACCTCAATCTGACGGATATGGAGGTGTGTTATAAGGCATTCCGGCGAGAAGTGATCCAGGCGATCCGGATCCAGGAGAACCGCTTTGGCTTTGAGCCGGAAATTACTGCAAAAGTTGCAAAGATGGGCTGTCGCATCTACGAAGTGGGAATTTCCTACTATGGCAGAACCTATAAGGAAGGCAAAAAGATTGGCTGGCGAGATGGTTTCCGCGCGATCTACTGCATTGTGAGATACAACCTGTTTTAGTGGGTCGCCCTCCATGGCCAAGGTAAAATTTCCCGGGACTCTGTTGAGTGTTCTGGCAATCACGCTAGTCATCCTCTGGTCTTATCGATGTCTGGCAGCAGTCCACACAACTCGCCTCAGTTCTGACCATGCAGTCCACATTCTGATGGCCTATGACTTGAGACTGCCGGAAGACCTCTATTTTTGGGGTCAAGCAAGGGTGGGGAGTGTTCTGCCGATTCTGAGCCATCTGCTGATCCGGGTTTCGGGTCTTGCCCCCGTGTTGGCCATTTCCCTGGTGCAATATGCACTCCTGTTAGTTGGGTATGTCTGCTTTGCCAGCTTACTTAAGCGGTGGTTATCGCGGATCATCCTAGCCTTGGCCTGGTTTCTGCCCTTGGTTTCCTTTCAGATGATGGTGTCTATTGGACACCCCTACGGTGTCCAGTTCGCCTTTGTGGGCATTGCTATCGTCGTGATTGATTGGCTGTTTAATCATTCCGGGCAAATGCCTCCGCTGCGTCTTCATTTGATGGTGGCGATCGCCGTTGCCAGTTTGTTTGTCGGCCTTTGGGTGAGTGAATTGACGCTTGCCACGCTGTTCACTGTCGCTGTCGTTGCTGTGCTTGAGAAGCGAGACAGTTTCCCTCCATTTTCGCAACCACCTCGTCTCCGGCAGGTGGCTCAACTGCCCAGCGTCGTCTGGACAATTGCGGGAGTCTCGCTCCTGGGGTATGCCTTGATTCGCACTGCCAAAGCCTATGCAGGGCCGCAGGACTCGCTTTACCAGTTGAACAGTCCCGCTGAAATTGGGGATACCCTCTCTCGTATGGGAGTTGCGTTCTTCCGCACGCTTACCTTTCAGGTCAGTCAGGGTAATTTCTTTCTCGCAATTCACGCCCTGCTCGTCCTAGGATTGGTCGGCTATCTGTTGGTTCGGTTCTGGCAACGACAACTTTTCCTAGTGGGTCTGTCACGCTGGTGTCCGATCTTTCTGGTTAACGGGTTGCTCAGCCTAGTAGCGATTATTCTGTCCGACTGGGCTTACCGCAATGGCACGCCTCTTCGCTATTTTGTCGTAGTCTATATTTCCTTCTGGTTTGCAATCCTGTTGTTGGTAGAGGCAGTTCGTGCCAAATCCAAAAAGTCTGCTCCTTTCCTGCAAGCACAAGGCTTGGGAGGCTTTCTGCTAGTGGTTGCGATCGTTAGCGCCTTAACCCTCAGAACCCCAATTTTGACAGGTCAATTTCCGCCTTCTAAAATTCAAACTCTCCAGCCGCTCAACGATCTGGCCCCCGCAGGGTTTATTGGTGAGTATTGGAATTCCTACATTCTATGCGCGGCTGCACCCGACCGGTTGCACTGTACTCCCTTCGACAATCAAGGGAGATCGCCCTGTCCTGCGCCAGGGGTTCCAGCTCGGCCGTTTGGTGGTGTGCGCTGCCAGCGGTGTGCGCAAGCGGTAATGGCTTCAGACTCCATCTACCTGGTGAAGAATAAGTGGTTCGAGTTTTTTCCACCCAATATTGAGCAGTTTGGGCAATGCCTGGTGAAGGTTGGCGTGCCCCGTGAAATTGCAGGGTATACAGTCGCTCCCTACAAACGAAGTTACACCTTGCCCAGCCGACCATAACCCTCTCGACCATAACCTTCTCGAGCATAATCTTCTGTAGACAAACGCCCAACTCAGTGATTCCTTATGATGCAACAGAAACAACTGGAGCGATTTTTTACAATTGTGGCGATCGCTATCCTGTTTTTCTGCTCTTATCGGGCCTTTGCCCCCCTCAACACTCCCAACCTCAATGCTGACCGGGCGATCCATGTGTTGATGGCCGCAGACCTGAAGTTGCCACAAGACCTTTATTACTGGGGACAGAACCGCCTGGGTAGCATTGTTCCTCTCCTGTCTGCGGGGTTGCTGACCATATTGCCGCTCTCGCCAGTGGTGGCAGTTTCCCTCGTACAGTATGGGCTATTGCTGGTGGGCTATCTGTGCTTTGCTAGTTTGCTCAGGCACAACCTCTCAAAAGTGATCCTAGCCTTTGCTTGGTTCTTGCCCTTACCAGAGTTTATCGAGCTTGTGTATACTGGCCAGCCCTACGCTGCTCAGTTAGCTTTCCTGGGCATGGCTATTGTGCTCCTCAATCATCTGTTGTCGAATCTTGCCAACCTCAATCAATGGCAAAAACACGGTCTGATTGTGACAACGGTGCTATGCCTGACGGTTAGCCTATGGGCTTCTGACTTTACGGTTGTAACAATCGGGCTACTCCTCTGGTTGGTGTGGAATAAAACCCATTCTCCTCTCAAAGTCAACAAGGTGGGCGGGTGGTGGCATGTCTCCTGGAACATCAGGCCAGAGTTGGTCACCGTGATGACGACAGCATTTCTGGGTCTGTCATTTATTGTCTTTGCGAAAGTTGCAACGGACTTAGGGGGGTACTCTGGCTCTTTATTTAACTTCAACTCGCCCACCCAGGTCAGAACGGTGATGCTCAGGCTCGCCACGTCCCTAGTCCACACTCTGACCTTTCAGACAGATCCCTTCAAAACGGTTGCTGCAGTCCTTCTGCTGGTGGCATTGGGTTACGCCGTGTATTTGTTGTGGCAGCAGCGGCTCAAACGGACGTCAACCGACCATGCTCTCTCAGAATGGTTCTATGTGCTTGGGGCAAATGCAGTGCTCAGCGTTGGAATGCTGATCCTGTCGCAGTGGGTCTACCAAAATGACGTTAATTTCCGTTATTTTGTCGTCGCCTATGTATCAGGCTGGATGGCAGTGCTACTCCTGGCAGAGGCCCTGACCCCGGTCAATGCCAAACGGGTACAGGTGTTGCTGCTGGTGGCGGCGATCGCAGGTAGTCTTGCTCTGCCCCGGTATGTCTTTGCCAGGGAGAAGCCACCTGCAACCGTAGAGACTTTTCGTCCCCTGACTCAATTTGCGCCGGCAGGGGTAATTGGCGATTACTGGATGTCCTACAACGTTTGCAGCACTGATCCAATAGGATTGAGCTGTACCCCCCACGATAACCAGAACCGTATGAGTTGCTCAGTGACACCACTGCCGCTAGAGAAGATTCAGGGAGTGCGGTGTGATCGCTGTGCGGAGCGGGCACTTGCTGCCGATCGCATCTTGCTGGCGAAAGACCGCTGGTTCGACCAATTTCCCGATCAGACAACCCAGTTTGGACAGTGCCTCGTCCGTGTGGGAGAACCATTCTCAGTCAACAAATACCAGTTCGCCCTCTATTACAATCGCACCCGACAACAGACCAACGCCGTTGGGCAGCGCTTTCCGACGACAGGTGAGGGGGGAGATGGGATCAGGCGATGATGGGAGGGCGGCTATCGAATTCACGTTAATCGCTATCAATTCACGTTAATCAATGAATGGGTGTGGCGATCGCAAACAACGACAATCCAACGGGCGGTGGAAATACTGATTCAAATGCTTGCAGCAATGGCACACACCGATCAAACAATCCGACCTGACTGGATGGAGGCGTACTACGCTTGAGAACGCAACCATTGAGCCACCAGCCCGGGATCCCAGCAAGGTTAAAATACCAGAGCTTGACACTAGAAAAACCAGCGCGTTGACAAACCCGCTGAAGCGTCTCTTTACGATAGCGCCGATAGTGCCCAATCACTTGATCCATTGGACTATGGAGGCTTTCTAGCGCCGGCACTTTCAGAATCAAGCATCCACCTGTTCGCAGATTACGACGCAACTGCTTCAGCATCGCTACATCATCTTCGATGTGTTCCAGCACATCCAACATGACAATACTGTCAAAAGACCGTTTCCAGTTCAGTTGAGTTGCATCTGCCCAGAGAACTTCTGCATGGTCGTAGCGTCGGAGCCGCTGCTTGGTCAATTGGACGTACTGCTCTTCCAAATCGAGTGCAACCAAATGCCGGCACCTGCGAACAATCAGTTCAGAGAAATTACCATTTCCACAACCTACTTCTAAAACATTAGCTCCCAGCCAGGGTTGAATCTGAGAGAAAATCCAAGCATTGTAATGACTAGCTGCCTTAAGATTTTCCAGCCAAAAGGTTTGTGCAGTTGCAGTCAAAGAACTTCTCCTAGTCAAACCACGGGATGAAACCTTGTCCATGCTTAGAGAATAATTTAGCCTAAACTATTGCATAACTCAACGCTAATAGTAATTTTCATCGTTATGAGAGATAGTCGCGTAGCACAAGATCCCCCTAGTTAAGGGGTTGAGTTATGTGATCTGTGACCATACCACTGCAAGCGGCTATTGATCATCATTTAGTTTGATCTTTTCGTTCCTCGCTACTACTAGAAAAGAGATCCAAGGATTTTCGAGAGCATGTCACCTTTGCAGACCCTCATCCCCCAGCCCCTTCTCCCAACTTGGG
>DVEB01000206.1 GCA_015295905.1 Synechococcales cyanobacterium M55_K2018_004 | reverse complement strand
CGTGACATACAACCCCACACGATTGCATCAAAAAATGAGTAAAAGCTCATTCCGAAGTAAACTTATTTGTCATCTAGAGGACATCTCCCTGAAAAGTTGATAAGTTAATAATTGAAGTTGAAAAGCTTCCCTGTAAGCAATTGCAGGTGTCCACTAAGGTCAAAAGATAGTTACTTAGGAGGAAAAATCAACTGCTAATTTTAATTGATTTCTTCTCAAATAGACCAGGCAACATCCAACTTGAAATCTGATATTTCCCTGCGTTGAATCCATGGGAGTAAGAGGCTAAATCTCAGATTTGGCATGACTCCAGAGTGATTGAGGTATTTAGGGAAATTCCTCAGAGAGTAAAGCTTGGATGTTGCCGTTTAAGGGCGTCTGCAAGTTCTCCCAACTTGGGAGAAGGGGAATCGAACTATCACGCAGCATACCTCTCACTCAAACAATTATAGGCTGAATTAACGTCAGTTCTGGTTAAGAGGATTTTGACGCACCGCGCTCGCCATAGTGCCCCAAAACTTTTGATGTTCTGTGTGCGTTGCACACAGAACATCAAAGGCTTCAGCTTATTCGGAATTCACGTTGAATTAGTAACAGCTATACAACGTTGAGGAAAGTTCAAATGATGGGTCAAAGCAAGCTGTGGCAAGCTTCAGATCCGAAAAAAGGTTTCGAGCTTACGGGTCAGGCAATGGACCAAATCTTGCCCGTGTGAGGGTTCTGTAGCAGCCTCCGCTTCTAAACGCTGCACTGTTTCGGGCGCCAACCCCATCAATCGAATCAATTTGTGATAGGCCGCAGTTTCCTCCGCGTTGATCCGCGCTTCGTTGGGAGTCCGCGCACTGGCCTGAATCACTTCATACCCCAACTTCACGACAAACTCTTTCTCTTCAGGGGTTTGCAGGTGGGGCACTAGTTCTTCCAGGGGCAGGTTTTGCATCAGGTAATCACGCAATTCTTGGCGAAGAGCCTGTTGCTGGGGTGCGTCTGCTGCGAAAAGTCCACTGAGACGATCAAGTAATAAATCGACCTCCCCTTCTTCTAAATTGCCGTCAGACCATGCCATAGCAGCCACAATCCGTAGCAAATTCATCTGTTGGGGGGTGATGGAGGGTGGAGGAGGAACTTGAAGAGGCATAGACATTCTCCTAATGAGATGACAACAAGCATGACCCACTAGCGCTCTTGCCCTAAGGAGGGGGCAGGCGGTGTCGCACACATTCCGGCTAACCCACAAAGCCTAAGGGGAGTCAACCTGCTAGGGTCTGGTGGAAATCTTGTTTCTTCGGGCTCTGTGTAGAAAAGAACAAGGTTTTCAGGCAGTTTGAAACCACGCCCTAAGGACAATTGCCTAAAGACAATTGACAGACTGCAAAGGGGTGAAAAAGCAGAATTCCCTACGAAGGAAATGTTTGTAGGCTAACACAAGCTGCCAGAAAAATTAGCAGGCTTAACGTTATCCTTAGGAGTTGTCCCTTGTTAGGAAATTGTCTATAGTGCTGACTTCCGTCAGTTCACTCTGAGTCACCTCACTTGAGGAAGCACTACAAGCTTAAAAATTGTGGGCTGATGCAGCATTGTTATCTGCAACATTGCCACAATCCTCAGCATGAAAATTAGAAGTTCAAAATGAGAATTGCTGGCAATATCGTTACAGTCGGTTACCTTCTACGACTTGATAATCGCCAGACTGGCCACCCGTCTTGCTGACGAGATAAATCTTTTCAATTTGCATCCCCTTTTCAAGGGCTTTTGCCATGTCGTAGAGGGTCAAGGCTGCAACAGTGACTGCTGTTAATGCCTCCATTTCTACACCCGTTTCCGCTTTCGTTTTTACCTCTGCCTGAATGTGGTAACCGGGCAATGCTCGATCAGGGGTAATATTGACTTCCACTGTTTGGATGGGCAGGGGGTGACAGAGCGGGATCAGGTTGGCTGTTTGCTTGGCTGCCATAATGCCGGCTAGTCGCGCTGTACCCAATACATCTCCTTTAGGTGCATTGCCCAACTCAATTGCTGCTAACGTTTCGGACGACATGCGAATGCTGCCCGCAGCGATCGCCCGTCTCACCGTCACAGGCTTAGCAGAGACATCCACCATCTGCGCCTGTCCCTGCCTATCCAGATGGGTCAGCTTGGTTTGAGGGTCAATTTCCTGAGTCATCGGTTGTTGTGTCACAAGTATCTGCTATGCTACTATAAGAAGGTTGCGCGGGCATGTAGCTCAGTGGACTAGAGCACGTGGCTACGGACCACGGTGTCGGGGGTTCGAATCCCTCCTTGCCCGTTTTAACCTGACTAGCAGAGAGGGCATTCATCGTTTAGATGGGTGCCCTCTTTGTCACAAATTGTTGTCACAAGTTAAGGTACTGGCGATCGCCTCAGGGAACGATCAACAGCGTAGACATCCCGTCCCTGGCCCAGCGCAAAACGGAGCGATTGCTGGAGCGTTTTGCCCGACAACATTAGAAAAAACAGGAAGCCCAGCAGAGAGAGTCCAGCGGAGATGCCAAAAACTGCTCGATAGCTAGTCTGGGTGGCAACGGCTCCCAAAACCGGCCCTGCAAAAGCAATGCCCAGATCAAACCCCACCATACAGAGGCTAAAGGTTCGGCCTCGTTCGTTTGCTTGAGAGCGGTCTGCCATTAATGCGGCCATCATAGGAATCAACACGCCAGCCCCAGCGCCTTCCAACACTCCAGCCACTAGGAAGGTGGCGGCACTAGTCGCCCGCCACAGCAATACCATCGCCGCAGTGTAAAAGAGCAAGCTAATACTAATGAAGGGGCCACGTCCGAAGCGGTCCGATGCTCGCCCCACCACCAGACGAATGGTAAAACTAGCGATCGCTGCTGCTGAGTAGAACAGTCCTACATTGAGCGTTACGCCAGCCTCGCGCACCAGCAGTGGCACAAAGGTGCTGAGTGCGCCAAAGGAGAGGCCAATCATCAACAGCACCAGCGCCGGGATGCGGATGTGAGGCTTCAGCAGCATGCGCCAAAAGTGCTTTGGAGCAGGTTGCTGTTCAAGGGCGATCGCAGCCTGTTGGGGTTCCTGCACTCGCCAAGTAAGCAGCAGTCCCACAAAACCAATTAATGCTGAAACCCAAAACATCAGGTGGTAGCCAAACGCCTCCTGCAAAAAGCCGCCCAGCGCTGGCCCAATTCCCATCCCCAAGGGGTTCACCAGACTCATATAACCAATCAGTTCGCCCCGGTTTTGCGGTGGGGAAAGATCCACCACCAGCGCGCTATACCCCAGGGCAAAAGCGGCGATGCTCAAACCGTGAAAGGCCCTCACCAGCATCAACAGAGGAATCGAATCCGTCAGGATGTAGCCGAGGGGGGCGATCGCCACCGCCGCCATGCCCATCATCAGAACAACTTTGCGGCCCCGGAAGTCTGCCAGCTTTGCAAAGAAAGGACGTGAGGCTAACAGGCCAATGGCAAAACAGCCCATCACAAGGCCAAGGATTTGGGCATCACGGCTGACCTCAGCAATATAGAGGGGGAGGACAGGCAGCAATGAGGCTAGCGAAGTCCAGAACAAAAGCCCAGCCGCAAATAAAGCAAGCAGGTTTTTCTGAATCGTCGGATCAAGGGTTGTAAAGACTTTCAAGAAACTACTCAATGCATCACGATTTAGGGCAGAGATGCAACCGAACCGTTCAGCCCGGGGGACGGCAATACACATGCAGTCCACCACTGACAGAACCCCGTTGCATCTCTGCAACAGCACTTGAGAGCATGTCACCTTTGCAGGCCCTCATTCCCCAGCCCCTGCTCTCAACTTGGGAGCAGGGGAACCGAACCTCTCAACGTCTCTCTCCCAACTTGGGAGAGGGATTCAGGGTGAGGGCAAACGTGACATGCACCCCAGCACCTCTTCTATAATGAGCAATTTATTTCTGTTTCGCTGCAATTCAATAAAAAAGACTCCCGCTGCCTCTAAAGACACCGGGAGCTTCGTCTAAACACACCTGATCCGGAAGTGGCTGTAGTAATGAATTCAGTCAGCCCACTCAAGAGGAGATCACAATCTTAAAGGCTATAGGCTGACGCAGTCTATACAGCGAACTCTAAGCTTCCGCCGCAACAGGGGGATATACACTGACCTTCTTACGCCCCTTGCCCTTACGCTCAAAGGTCACAATGCCATCCACTAGGGCAAACAGAGTGTCGTCGCTCCCTCGGCCCACGTTAGAACCAGGGTGGATCTTCGTGCCCCGCTGACGCACCAGAATGTTGCCCGCTTTAACCACCTGCCCCCCGTAGCGCTTTACGCCCAATCGTTGAGCATTTGAGTCGCGTCCGTTGCGAGTACTGCCTGTGCCTTTCTTATGAGCCATAATTGCCTCCGCTACCTATCACGTCTTAACTTCTTCTCATTTCACCCTAGCAAAGGATCTGACCACTTAATCTGACCACTTAAGGAACTTACAGGAAAAATAAACTCTCCGTCATGGGTTATAGCTACCGCCCAACACATTCGACGGCAGATACTTTATTTAACGGCAAATTCCTTAAGCTTCGGCTTCAGCCTCCGCCACCTCGGAAGCCTCCGCTATGGTTTCTGCTGAAGGCTCGACTGTGGCCTCGGTCTCCGCTGAAGTCTCTACCATCGGCTGGTCTGCGGCGACGGCTGCGGTCACCGCTTGACCGCCCAGATGAATTGCATCGATCATCAAGCGGGTCAATTCTTGACGATGACCTTGCTTCTTGCGGGTTTTCTTTTTAGGCCGCATTTTGTAGACGATAATTTTGCGTCCGCGCAAGTGGCGAAGCACGGTTGCTTCCACGGTTGCACCTTCGACCAGGGGTTGGCCAACAGAGATGGAACCGTTGTTTTCAACAAACAGCACTCGGTCAATGGTGACCTTTTCGTTTTCATTCACTGCCAGCCGCTCTACATCGTAGAAGCGACCTGGCTCAACGCGGAGTTGCTTTCCGCCCGTCTCAATAATTGCGTAAGTCATGATAGATCCTGGGTAGGCCGTACAGGTAGCGATCGCCAGTCAATGCCTTGATCTGCTTTCCAACCTGGTCCGAGCCAAAATAAACAGCCAAATAAGCATCATTACAAATCTTTTGATAGATTGTCAAGTCCCGTCTCCAGCCAACAGCAGTTCTCATTTTGGACTTCTCGTGTGATACCGACTCCGTCGGTTATTGAGTCGGTATGAGATGTTCGCACCCGTAGGGTGCGAACATCTCACTTCTGATTTTCATATTGCTGTTCAGCCAATCCAGGCTAGAGAAACTCTCAGCATAAACATCAGAGGTCAGAGTGTTGCTCCCAGCGGGGGCAACACTCCCATATCGTGCGACCTACCCCAAAACCCTCTGAACCCAAATCGACGTTTATGTCAGTAGTGTTTATGTCAGTAGTGTTTATGTCAGTGGTATGGTCGGCCTGCTGCTGGCTGCCTTATCTTCCTGCTTTGACGGGAGGTCACTCTGCTTGGCCAGAGAGGTGATAGCAGGTGGAGTAGGCGGTGTTACTTTTGTTAGGTCTACTGAAGGACATAGGTCTGCTAGTTCACAGCGATCGCAGGCTGGATTTCTAGCTGTACAGACTTGCCGCCCGTGGTAAATCAGACGGATGGACCAGTTCTCCCAGTCAGCCTGGGGCAGCAATTTCATCAGGTCTCGTTCAATTTTGATGGGGTCATCGTGGTTGGTCATTCCCAAACGGGTGCTGAGGCGGCGGACATGGGTATCAACGGTGACGCCTGCATTAATTCCAAACGCATGGGCCAGCACAACATTGGCTGTTTTTCGGGCGACCCCTGGCAATGTCAGCAACGCTTCCATACTTTGTGGCACTTCACCGCCAAACTCTGTCACAATGCGCTGGCAGGCTGCCTTAATATTTTTCGCTTTGTTACGGTAAAACCCTGTTGAACGCACAAGAGTTTCCAGTTCGCTGAGGTCTGCCGCTGCCAGGGCTTTTGCATCGGGAAAACGACGAAACAGTTCGGGGGTCACCTGGTTGACACGCTCATCGGTGCACTGGGCAGAAAGAATGGTGGCGACTAATAGTTGAACAGGTGTTTCGTAGTTCAGGGAACAGGTGGCATCGGGATACATCCGTTTCAGACGGACCAGGATCTCGAGGGCACGTTGCTTTTTTGTGGTGCGTCGCTTTGTGGTGGTCACAGGATGAAAGGCAGAGAAAGGACTGGGATCCAAGAAAATCAAAGATTTGAGAGAGGAGGGAGAGCCGATGCACACTCAAATCCATGGCCGATAGCCAAGCGGCCATGGTGGGCCTATCAAACACGGGGCTAGGAGTCTTCCTATCGCTCCATGCCGACCACCATACCCCTACTGCAGCAGCCTGCGGAAAAATTCTAACTGGGTGGTGTCACGCACAATGAGGAAAATGCCCAGACCCAAGAGAAGCATAAGGCCGGTTTGCATGACATTTTCCTGGAAACGGCTGGGTAGGGGTTTTCCCCGCACTGCTTCGACCAGTAGGAAGGCCAATTGTCCACCATCTAGGGCGGGTAGAGGGAGAATATTAATGATGGCCAAGTTAATGCTGATGATGGCCGTGAAAGGAAACAGGTTGAAGGCATCAGTGGAGGCGAGGCTAGCTCCCTGCTCCACGATTTTCACCGGTCCAGCAACCTGTCCAGCGACAGACGAAAAGTTGGTCACCAGAGAAACAAACCCTTCCACCGTGCGGGTGAACATACTCTGGAATTCCTTCGCAGAGAGGATAAGAATTTCACCAACGCCAGTGGGTCGGCGAAATTCTACCGTTCCATTAGGGTTGAGCACAACGCCAATACGAGCAACGCCCTGATTGTCGGGCTTGGGGGTAACGGTCAAAATGAGTTGGCGATCGCCCCGTTGCACCTGCAAATCCAGCGGTTGATTGGGACTAGCGACGATCGCGGCCATTAGCTTCTTCTCTGCCGCTTCCCCTTCGCCTAGGCTCTCACCATCCACAGCCAGAATGACATCTCCCTCTTTAATTCCGGCCTGCCCTGCCGGAGAATCGGCTGACATCACCTGCGGGATCAGCACTCCCGGTTGAACGTTAAAACCGTTGGGCACTCCCACCACACTAAACTGCGCCACAAAAACTAGGTAGGCGAAAAGAAGATTGGCAATTACCCCGGCACTGATGACGATCGCCCGGTCAAGCACAGGACGGTTGCGCAATAGGTCAGGATCTTCCGGAGGAATGGGACTATCCGGATCATCATCGGGGAAGCCCACGAAGCCACCGAGGGGAAACGCTCGCAGCGCATATTCTGTTTCTGGTCCCTGATATTTCCAGAGGACTGGCCCAAAACCAATCGAGAAGCGATTGACATGAATTCCCTGGAGCCGTGCCGCCAGAAAATGCCCCATTTCATGGACTACGATTAAGACCGCCAAAACCGCGATCGCCGCCAAAACTGACATAAGAAACCCGAAAGACGCTAATCTCTATATTCTAGTTTTGCAAAGCACATTCACGCAGTTTAACGGATGAGCGATTTCTGGGGCGATTTTATCTGAATCTTAGATAAATCTGAAGCGATGAATCTGAAGCGATGAGTACGCACAGCTACTGGGGCTGAGCCGGCGGCTGTTGCCGTAGGGTATTGGGATCAATGTTGATGAAGGGCAGCGCCCCGCCCTCACCAGTCATGACCACGGGGAACTGACCATTCCACTTCTCGATGGCTCGTTGTTGCAAAATCTCACGGGTGAGGGTCTGTCGGAGCAGCCGCTGAGCTTCAGCCTGTCCTCTGGCACGGTTGATCTCAGCCTGGGCTTCCTGTTCGGCTTGCTTGGCGCGGAAGGCAGCTTGTTGGGCCTCCTGTTCCGCTACTTGTTTTGCTTCGATTGCGGCTTTAAATTCTGCCGAAAAGCCAAAATCAACCAGGGATACGTCATCTACAATCACTCCGTAAGGTTCGAGGCGTTTGGCTAGGGCATCGTCAATCTCGTTCTTCAGGTCAACCCGTTGTTGCAAGATGGCCTGCACTGGACGACGCGCAGTGGCGGCCTTGACAACTTCAGAAACCGCAGGGCTGATAATGCTACTCACGACCGTATCCAGGTCGCCAACTCGTTGGAAGACTTCGCTGGCGCGCTCAGGGTCAATATGCCAGTTAATCGCAACATTGGTGGTCACTTCTTGCAGGTCACTGGAAGAAGCTTGGGCCTGCACATCGGTTTTTTGCACACGCACATTCAGGCGTCGCACTGAGGTGACAATCGGCAGGATGGGGTGAATCCCTTCCCCCAGTTCTTGGTCTTGCACTTTACCAAAAGACATAACCACACCCCGTTCTCCTGCACCGATGATCGTGAAGGGCTTGAGCATGGTTGCCAGGAGAAACAGACCAACTCCCCCAGCAATGAGCAGAAACGTCGATTTGCTGATTTTAATCATGGCAGTATCCGAGGTTGAGCGTTGGTTGGCGGAGCGTTGGGCGGGTGGAATGTAGGGCGATCGCTGGTTTCGCTTGCTCATCGTTTACTTCTAGTGTGCCTTAGCTATCTAAAGCCGTCACCAATTGCCAAAGTAGCGGGCTGACGTGAAGGAGGATCCTCTGCGCTGTTGGGAAGAGCGTCAGCGCTGCTTAGATCTTTCAATCAAACCTTCAATCAGACAGGACTCGATTCCAGCAATCAGACAGGACTCGATTCACGGGAATTCCGGATACGCTGAAATCCTTGATGTTCCGTGCGCGACGTGCACGGAACATCAAGGGTGTTGGCCCCTCGCCCAGTGCGGTGTCCCAACACCCGCTGAACCAGAACTGACGATAGATTCCAGAGTCGTGTTGGTCGTTTTGGTGAAAACAACTATAATTAGATTGGTCTTTTTTGCGAGCCTCTACGGGCTAATGGGGATCATGGTTTTTGCAACTGCGCTTTCTTACCAAAATTCGGCCCTAAAGGATGATCGTCCCACTGATCTGTTTGGGGCGATCGCCCAGCTCAAGCATGAGCTTAATGCGGTCATCCTGGCGCACTATTACCAGGATCCCGATATTCAAGATATTGCAGATTACATTGGAGACTCTCTAGGTCTCTCGCAGCAGGCCGCCGCAACCGATGCCGATGTGATTGTGTTTGCGGGCGTCCATTTCATGGCAGAAACAGCCAAGATTCTGAATCCCAACAAATTAGTATTACTGCCTGATTTGGCAGCGGGGTGCTCCTTGGCCGATAGCTGCCCACCCGATGCCTTCGCCCACTTTAGAGCACAGTACCCCGATCATCTTGTGGTGTCCTACATCAACTGCACTGCTGAGATCAAAGCGCAGAGTGACATTATCTGCACCAGTTCCAATGCAGTGAAGATCGTGCAGCAGATCCCGACGGATCAGCCCATTATCTTTGCGCCCGACCGCAATCTAGGACGTTATGTGATGCAACAGAGCGGGCGCGAACTGGTGTTGTGGAATGGTAGTTGCATCGTCCATGAGACCTTTTCAGAACGACGGATTGTGGAGTTGAAGGTGCACCATCCCAATGCCCAGGTGATTGCTCACCCCGAATGTGAACCGCCAGTGTTGCGCCATGCAGACTACATTGGCTCGACGACGGCGTTGCTGAGTTATGTCCAGCAGAGCGATCGCCAGTCCTTCATCGTGGCAACAGAACCGGGAATCATCCACCAGATGCAGAAAGCCGCACCTCAGAAGACCTTTATTCCCGCGCCTTCTACCTCAAACTGCAACTGCAACGAGTGCCCCCACATGCGCCTTAACACGCTGGAGAAACTTTACCTCTGCATGAAAAACCGCACCCCTGAAATTACGGTGCCCGATGACATTCGGGTGCGCGCCCTACGCCCCATCCAACGTATGCTGGAGATGAGTGCTGCTTAGATAACCCAGCGATCCCCGCTTGCAGATCACACGGGCGTGTAGCTTAAAAGTCTGAGGCAAAAGCTGAGGCGATTGCACAGCATCGCTCCTGTTCCCTATCTTCTCATCCACCATCCCTTCATCCACCATCCCTATGACGGCTTCCTGGCTCACCCCCAGTCATTTTGTGATGTTTACGTTGCTGTTAGGGTTTGCGATCGCCCACAGCGGCCTCGCGGCTCTACGTCCTCAAGGCGAAAAAATCATGGGCGCGAGGCTCTACCGGGTATTGTTTGCCCTGGTCAGCATCCCGTTTGCAACGGTCTTGATCATTTACTTCATCGGTCATCGATACGATGGTTTGCGACTCTGGAATTTGCAGGGAAGTCCGGGGATCGAGGCGATCGTCTGGAGCTTGTCTGCCCTCTCGTTTTTCTTCCTGTATCCGGCGACGTTTAACTTGCTAGAGATTGCGGCAGTCCAGAAACCGCAGGTGCATCTCTATGAAAGTGGGATCATTCGTATCACCCGTCATCCACAAATGGTGGGGCAGGTCATTTGGTGTATTGCTCATACCCTATGGGTGGGCACAACCTTTATGCTGGTGACTTCCGCCGGGTTGATCCTGCACCATCTGTTTGCAGTCTGGCATGGCGATCGCCGCCTGCAGCAACGTTATGGCGAATCCTTTGAAACCTTAAAATCTCGCACATCAGTTATTCCCTTTTTAGCTCTGTTGCAGGGACGGCAAACCCTTGAGCTGAAAGAGTTTCTGCGCCCAGCCTATGTCGGCGTAACCGGGTTTATCCTGCTACTTTGGTGGATTCACCCCCTGTTGATCCGTGCAACTGAGAACGTGGGCTGGTAAAGTGATCCCAAATAGAAGATTTAAATCAAAGTTTGGGAGATAGCGCTGTGTTGACCGTGAATGAAAAAAATTTTTCAAATGAAGTTTTAGGCTCTTCCACCCCAGTACTAGTGAACTTCTGGGCACCTTGGTGTGGTCTGTGTCGCATGATGACCCCGCTGTTGAGTAATCTACAGACTGAGTGGGAGGGGCAAATCAAACTGGTGAGTGTGAATGCAGACGAAAACTTGAAGTTGGCTAATACCTATCGATTAACCTCGCTACCCACCGTGCTGCTTCTAGATCGGGGCACTGTTATCCATCGGTTTGATCACTTTAACAGCTATGAAGACCTGAGGAATGCTGCTTGCTCCTTTCAGTCGGCCTTGGCGGCTGTGCTGAATTACAGTTGCTCGGCCTGAGTCCAGCCTATCTGTAGGCATGCCCACAACAGCTAGACCTCCGCTCTGGAGGGTCAGTTTAGTGCTTGCCGTTGGCATCCTTGCGGTGTCAACGGCAGCTTTGTTGATCCGTCTAGCGATCGCTGCTGCTGACCAGCACGGTGTCGGGTTCAGCCTGTTTTTGGCGGCTTCTCGTCTCACAACTGCGGCGCTGCTGCTGCTACCTAGTTGGGCACAGTTTCGAGGACAATCGTTTCACCGTCTTGCCCTCGCCTACTCTGCCGCGGCAGGGATCTTTCTGGCCGTTCACTTTGCGGCGTGGATTACCTCTCTGTCCTACACGTCTGTCGCAGCCTCTACCGCGCTCGTGACCACAAATCCAGTCTGGGTAGCGCTGCTCTCCTGGGTCTGGTTTAAGGAAAAACCGTCGGCTCTGAGCATTACTGGCATTGCGATCGCTCTGCTGGGTAGTATTCTGATTAGCCTGAGCGGTAGTGCCCCGACAGCAGTCGGGACAGCTCCCCTGTTGGGCAATGGTCTAGCGCTGCTAGGGTCGTGGGCGGTGAGCTTCTATTTTTTGTTAGGGCGAGAAGCCCAACGCAGGGGTCTTACCATTGGTCGCCATGCAGTCCTAACCTATACAGTGGCAGCCTTGGTGCTGTTGCCCCTCCCCCTCCTGTTCGGTGTTGATTATCGCGGCTATCCTGCTCCGGTATACCTTTATATTCTCCTGATGGCTCTCTTCCCTCAGGTGATTGGTCACACCAGCCTCAACTGGGCAGTGCGCTGGGTCTCCCCGACGCTGGTGACCCTAACGATCCTCGCGGAACCGATCGGCTCTAGTGTGCTGGCATTGCTGTTCTTCCAGGAGAATCCTGGTACACGGGTGTGGTTAGGAGCAGCGGTGATCCTGCTGGGCGTGGCGATCGCAGCTTGGGGTACGCGCTCAACCACCCTTTGAGGCGTGTCGCACAATGTGCAGTTGGGACTTAATTGGGACTTAATAATGCTTCTATACCTTCGAGAATCGATGTTGTGAAGTGTGCTCTGAGTAAGGTGTTGCGCGACTCAAGTCGTGAAACTAGTTCAAAGTCCGGTTCACGGGGCAGACAGATGAGGCAAAGTGCTAGCGAGATGCAGGAGACCAAATGCAACAGGCGACAAATTCATTAAGCTTGGGCAGTCAGCTTGAGAGAATTCTCAAAGTCCTCCACAGAGTCGTAAACAGGGATCATTTGCTCGGTATTGGCCATCTCCAGCAACATACGAGCCTGCCCGCTGAGGGAGCACAAAGCCAGCACTCCACCGACTTGAGTCACCATTCTCTGAGCCAGAATGAGGCACCCCAACCCACTGCTATCCATAAACAAGACCTGTTTCAGGTCAATCACGAAATAGCGAGCACCTGCTTTTAACTGAGAACGAACCCAGTGAGTTAAGTCTCCTGCACTAGCAGCACTAAGAATCCGAACGGGTTGAAAAATACGAATATCAGTCATCATGACTCCTATGTGTAGGCTGCTTTGAGGAAAACCCTTAAAGTGACGGAAAAAGCCACAGAACTAGGCATTGCTTAATTCCAATGAAACTTCTCTGAGTGAGCGGCGTGCACTGTTTACCTCTCCTCAAAAAATTATTAGTTAACGGGAATGAACCGCTGGCGTGAGTCCAGCAATGTTTGCTAATACATTTGCTGAGACATCGTTTGCTGATGTCTCTATTGTCGATTGGTTCACTGCGGTCGGCTGTCCGTCATTCCGCCCATCTCTCCTCAGTCAATCAGCGGATTCTTTGGCCGTATCACCGTCAGCATGACAGCGCGTTCAACCCAGCGCCATTTTATTTCCCTGCGGTGTATCCCCCATATCCACAAGTATTAATCTTTACCTTGGAAGCTTGGAGCTACCGGATACGTGCAGTGAAAGCATGTGAGCGTAGAAAACCATCCTCTCTGACGTTGCTCAAACTGGCGGCTTGCCTGAGTGGCGTCGTCCTAATTCAGCCTGAGAATTGGACTGCCGACGGAGGCTAGGAGGTGATGGGTTGTCTCTTTAAACCTGTCGCAACTGCTTGCCTCTAGGAAGGATTGCGCTATGATAGGGTCTATGTAGAACTACTGAATCCCTTCTTAAGAAAATTACAAAATTTCTTAGGACTCAGTAGGCTTGTTGAGTAATCTGACCTCTGGGGCCTTTGTAGATGGATTCCCAGAGTATTCTTCAGGTGTACAGCTTTTACTCAGCAGGGGCAGTGGGCAGTTTTTCGAGTGCGAATTGCCCAAGGTTCTATACTTTCCTTCGCTTCATCATCATCTTTCCTGGGAGGGATGGTGGTTTTCTGGTCTTTTGCCATCTCTTTGAGGGTGCTGGTTAGGGGTGCTGGTCTTTGCGGGCGTCTAGCTTTATTACAGCGAGGGGGACGACGATTCCGGCGGAGCGTCCAATCTTTTCCTCTACAGCTTTCACAAACTTTCCGCAAAGCATTCCAGAGTTTTGGCTTCAGGGTGTCAGAGGGCGATCGCTCTCTGAGCGAATTGGGAAACTACTTCTGACAAGGATAAGGGTCATGGGTACCTACATTAACGCAATGGAAACGTTGGTTGAACAGGAGGTTGAGCAACAGCTCAAGAGCCTGCCACCAAAGGCTGCATCCTACCTTAATCGGCTAGAACTGGTGGCCTTTGCTCTCAATCAACTGCCATCCCTCTATGCCACTAGCGAGCGGGGGTTAGAGTATCAACTTCAGCGGGGCAGGATGAAGTATGCGACGCCAATTCGACAGGCGGTTCATCGGGCGATCATGGCGATCCAACGAGATCCCATTCGCTCAGTGGCGCCCCTCCAAGCGAAACAGTCCCCCATGATGCAGGAGGTACTGAACCGGATGCGCCTGCTGCTGAACAACGAGAAGATTAGCTGGGACACTTTGCCTACGGCTGTAGAGCGGGCGATCGCTGCAACGGCTCGCCCGCTGCGAGATCACCCTACCGCAAGTGACCCATCCAACGACACCGCAGGTTATCGTCGCGTTTCTCCTGCCGTGAGGCGGTATTCTGGGATGCCAAATTCCAGTCCTTTCCCGACGCTAGATTCAACACCAACTCCGGTTCCGGGAGACCCCTCAGCTAGTCAAACGAGGTCACCCAATGCGCCCAAACAACCCACTGCCATACCGTCTCAGCGACCGCCCGTTTACGGTGGATCCGGCGTCAATGGGGCAGGAGTCAGCCGTTCTGCCAAAAACAATTCAGCTCAGACCATCAGCAACCAAACCGTCAGTAACCAAACCGTCAGCAATCAAGAAGTCTACGGGTGGGACGATCCGCTTTACAGAGATTGATCCATGGAGACGAGGTTCAATGAGTCACCTAAGCAGGTCTGCGGAGAGTAAGCCCACGTCTCGTCGTTACTATGTCATCTACGATGGCAACTGTAACTTGTGTGTCAATTTTGTCTGTCTCCTGGAGACGCTTGACCAAGGGCAACGGTTTCAGTACGCACCGATGCAGGATGAAGCATTGCTCCGTCAGTTTGAAATTACGCCACAGGACTGTGAACTGGGTATGCTGCTGATTGATGCTCAGTCGCCTGAGCAGCGTTGGCAGGGCAGTGAGGCTGCTGAAGAGATTGGTCGGCTCTTGCCATTGGGTGCAGCTTTTGTGCAAATCTATCGGGCGGTGCCTGGATTCAAGTGGGGGGGCGATCGCCTCTACGAACACGTGCGCGACAACCGCTATGCTCTCTTTGGGCAGCGTCGCCACACTTATCAGTCGCATTTTCCTGTTTGCGGTTCAGGTAGTTGTGCTGCGATTTTGGATGGTAAGGAGGGCGCCATCCCCCCCGAAAGTGTCCTGTAGCGCTACACGCATAGGTTAGACAACGCGTTTGACATCACCCAATGAACGTGAATTCTGGATAAGTTGAAGCCCTTGATTTCCCGTGCGTGACGCCTACGGAAAATCAAGGGCTTTGGGGCACCGCGCCCAGCACGGTGTCCCAAAGCTCTTTTAAAAAGCTCTTTTAATCAGAATTGACGTTAAATGAGGCTTCTTGCGTAAGCCACTACGGTTTTCAGAGTAAATGAAGCAATGTTACGCTTAGGAACAATTTTGGGTTGCTCACTGATTGCCTGCTGCTCACCCATGATTTTTAGCGGAGACCATGCCCCATGAGCTACTTTTCGAGCGATGATCTTGCCCGCAAAGACTTCTTGATTGCACTGGGCATCTGGCTTTCTCTAGAGTTTGTGGCATTTGTTGTGTTTCCAGCTCTGAACTTGATAGATCCTGGCGATCGCTGGAACACTTGGTTTTTAATGAGTCTGCCCTTAGGCGTAGGTGGAGCCTTCATCCTGGGGATGAGTTCTCGCTTTGTGGCCATCTCCAACGAATTGGCCGACAAAACCAATCGGGGGCTGCGGCTCTTTGTGGGGCAGTTTGCTGGATGGTTAGGGCTGCTGGGCATAGCATTCCCGCTGCTGATGATCAGCCTTGAGTTTTTTACGATGCTATTTATTCGCTTCTCAGAAGCCAGCCAGTAGCCTACGTTGCCTGCATGGCACCGTCAGGCTGCTATAGCGCTACACGCATCGGTTGGGACAACGCGCTTTGTGGGACCCCCCGCACAGCAGGAGTTCCCACAAAACGTTTTTGACATCATGAACGCGTAGCGCCATCCCATCTGTGACGCTGTGTGCGTTGATTCAGGAGTTTGGCGGCGCAACGCCTCCCCACTCCTTTGATGGCGCCCTATCACCCACCCATGCCAGGAATCAGGCTAGTGCTGAGGCGTTTCATGGCGCGGGCCGCAACATCACTGTAACGTAACTTGCCACAGAGAATTTCTGCCATGCGTTGGCTGGCGCTGGGGCGCTTCACCCCCAGCTTATATCCCACCGCTGGGACGCGGTAGAACAGCCCTGCTAGGCGTTGCGCCCAGGCCATATCCTTGCCCCACTGGTCTTGTACGATCGCTGTGTAGTTTTCTAGGGCGTTGGTACTGCCAGCGAGTGCTTGGTCAATCGCTTCCGCCGCCTTGACGCCAGTAAACATGGAAGGCCGAATTCCCTCTGCGGTCATTGGGTCAAGAATGCAGGCAGCCTCCCCGGCCAGCAACGCATTTTGGGTATGAAGCTTTTGGTCGCCGTCCCACAAGCAGAGGGGATGGGTATAGTGCTTTGCCGACTTGAGGTCAATCCCGAAGCGAGTCGCGTAGTCATCCAAGACGTTGCCAAACTCCTGGGAGTCGTTGCCGCGAAAGGTTCCGATGCTAATCGAGTGGCCATCTGCCTTAGGGAAGTTCCATAGATAACCATTTTTTAGCAGGCCAAACTCGAAGCAAGCCGCATCACTCTTCATCGCCGTACTCTGGACTTCCACAATGCCTGCCATGCGCCGCTTCCGCTCAGCAAAGCCCAACCACTTGGCCATCGGACCTTTGGCGCCATCGGCAGCGATCAGGTAGCGACCCATGACTGGACCATTTGCAGTGTTGACTTGCCAGCGATCGCTCTGGAACTCAATGCCTGTCACTTCGGTGCGATCGTGCAATTCTGCCCCTTGGGCCTGCGCCTGCTGGATCAAGAAGTGGTCGAACACATCCCGCTGCACCATCCACATTGGTTCCAGTCCGCTCAACTTGGTGGCAACTGGGTCTTCCATCTTCCAGGTGTAGCGGATAGTGTCAATTTTGAGCGAAATTGCAGGGCTGAAGTCAAAATCAAACCAGTCTGCCACCTGGGGCGAAACTCCCCCACCGCAAGGCTTATAACGGGGTAAAGCCTCTTTTTCGAGCACTAAAACTGAGCGTCCACGCTTGGCCAAGTGATAGGCTGCGCTCCCTCCGGCGGGGCCAGCACCAACGATAATGCAATCGTACATGGGCTTCGAGATTCTCCTGTTTGCGTCCTGCTAAGTTGGTGACAACCTCAGAACCTCAGACCTGACGGTTTTCTCGATAGGAACGCGACAGGTTTAGATCCTGAACTGGATGACATCGCTCTACCATCTAAATCCCTAATGAGTGTGATTGTCCACCGTGAAGGAATGTAACTACTCAGTTTTCACGAATCGTCCCTAGAAATTTAAGGCCCTGTAAGTTTTTAGCACCTCTTCTAGACGTTGTGCGTAAACCAACAGTTGTAGAGTCTGAATGCTCTGCATTGGTCTGAGAGTGCTGTGTGTCTCACCCAAAACATACAAAATTTAGAGTAATCTCTTTGGGCAAGGAAGGTAACATCAAGCACAAAAGCGGGTGCATGTCACCTTTGCCCTCTCCCTAAATCCCTCTCCCAAGCTGGGAGAGGGACGTTGAGATGCTCGGCTCCCCTTCTCCCAAGTTGGGAGAAGGGGCTGAGGGATGAGGGCCTGCAAAGGTAACATCAAGCACAAAAGCGATACCTAGTGAACGTCAGTTCTGGTTAAGCGGGTTTTGGGTCACCGCGCCGGGCGCGGTGACCCA
>DVEB01000242.1 GCA_015295905.1 Synechococcales cyanobacterium M55_K2018_004 | reverse complement strand
GGTCAGGCGATTAGCATAATTTTTGACCCCGTCAGACTTTTCAAACACCCTCTAACGCTAAGGAGAAAGGGGTGAGGCAACTATGGTGATATCAACCCCCAAGATTAAGGAGCGTTGCCCCTGCGCGTTACACAGCGAAGCTGATTTCCTGTGCTGAATTTGTCCTATTCAGTGCTGCTCACATCGCTATACTAAAAGCACCTGCCACCCCAGAGTGACCATGACCCTAGCCCAGGAATCCAGTATCCCTGCGATCGCCGCCGATCCGTCCCCAACGGCAACATCCTCGGCTGGACATGGAGTGGTGTTTCCCCCTGGCGACCTCTACAGCAACGAACCCCCCTTGGAAACCGAACTCCATCTGCGCCAAATTCTGCTGCTGATTCAATGTTTGGAAACGCTGTGGCGCGATCGCCAAGACTTCTACGCTTTTGGCAATCTCACCATCTACTACAGCCCCAACCAACTCAAGTCTGAGTACTTCCGAGGGCCAGACTTTTTCGTGGTCTTGGGTACTGAGCGTCGTCCCCGCAAGAGTTGGGCGGTGTGGGAAGAAGACGGCAAGTATCCCAATGTCATTATCGAGTTACTATCCGACTCCACCGCCAACACCGACCGAGGCTTGAAAAAGCAAATCTATCAAGACACCTTCCGCACCCCAGACTACTTTTGGTTTGACCCCTACAGTCTGGAGTTTGAAGGCTTTCACTTGGTGGATGGCACCTATCGCCCCTTAGAACCGACGGAGCAAGGCTGGCGCTGGAGTCAGCAGTTGGGACTGTACCTAGGCATCCACAATAACCAACTGCGCTTTTTCACCGCTGAGGGTGACTTGGTGCCCAGTCCAGAGGAAATCGCAGAGGCAGAACGCCAGCGCAATGAGCGGTTGCGGGCCAAGCTGCAAGAACTGGGGGTTGATCCGGATTCGGTATAGCCCGATGAATTTTGTCTAACAGTAAAGAAGAGCGGTTTATCACCAGCGGAGTGAGCTGGCAGCAGTATGAGGCGCTATTGGAAACACTGGGAAATAGCCTCTGGTATCGAGTCACCTATCTGGAAGGGGTGCTGGAAATTCTGGATGCCATGCTCGAGTTTCGAGCGAAACTCCGCACGCAACTTTCAACGCAACAGCAGCAAACGTAAGGAATGCTCAGAGCCGTCACCCATCACCCCACCGACCCGTTTGTCCATCCGCTTGACCGCTGCGAACCTACCGCAGAGCATCCCTTAGACTGTGCTGATAGACTGCACCGATGTGCCACGCCCCTAGCGCGAGGCTCCGCGACCCAAACTGCCCGAAACCTGATTCTTTACTAAAAGCTTGCGGGGGTGCTGATTTGCAGGATGAACAGATTGCATGAGCGGCGCCCAGAGTACGCCGCTCATGCCAACAAGTCATCTCCAGATGATGCAATGCCGAGATCGGTGGCAGCAGGGGACGGTAGTGGGTGTGCTCTGAGAAATTCAGCAATTTGAGATGCAAATTGGATGAGATCATCCCTGGTGACGTGATAGCGCGAAATCGTAGGAACATCATTCCTTTTCTCTAGCGGAAACAGATCACAGATTCTCAGTTGGCAGACTGTGCTGGGCAGCCGTCCGCTGAGGGACAAGAGTTCTTGTGTGATGCTTTCCTGTTGTTGCGGGCGCTCATAGCCGCAGAGCGAAATGAAGGAATAGCTAGTCAGTGCTGCCTTCTCTTGTTTAATCAGCGTCTTCATGGGGTGAGCCAACTTCGCATCCCAGATTGGAGCGACCAGGATGATGTGGTCATAATCTGACACCGAATGTTCGAGGGGTTGAATTTTCGGTTCCCGTCTAAATAGCGTATCCAGCAGGATTGTCACCCCTGTGCGACGCTTCTTTTCAACAACGGGGCAGAAATCGCAGCCAATCTGGGTGGCAAGGTACTCGGCGAGGAGTCGATTGTTTCCAGAAAAGGAAAAGTAAATAATCAGATACTTCACCACTATTCTCCTTGTCTGCGACGTATACTGCCTCAGCCCATACTCTTTCAGTGTGTGGTCCTCACTACAAGGGGGCTGACTGAAGTCAGCACTACAAACCATTCACTGACAAGATATCGTCGCCTAGACCTAGCAATCCCCTGACTAGTCGCCTCTCACCGTACCATCCGGCATCGTTGTGTTGTGGAAAATCGCTCCCTCTAGGATCACCTGATCCAAATGGGAACCACTCAAGTTGGCTTCACTCAAGTTAGCCTGAGCCAGGTTCGCCCCCGTCAGATTTGCACCACTCAGGTTGGCACGGCTGAGGTCAGCCCCTTTGAGATTTGCCGCACACAGAATAGCACCCGTAAGGTCAACCTTGTAGAGATCCGCATCTTTGAGGATAGCCTTACACAGGTCAGCCTTTTGGAAATTTGCCTGTTTTAAGTTCGCTTCATTTAGATCGGCACCAATCAGATCGGTTTCGCTGAAGTTGTAATGGCTGAGATCCAAATTTCTCAAATCACATCGATTCAAACAGGGATTGATGTCTGGGTGGGCTTGCCGCCACTGATTCCAGAGGGTGGCTCCCTGTTTCAGGAGAGCTAGAAATTCTGGCGTGGTCGTTGGGTTGCGGTCCTCGTTCGTCTCTTCTCGGAACATCGCTGTCATGATAATCACCTCACGTGAATCAGGGTGCGTTAATGGCTCAGCCCCCTGGCGTGCCGTGGGGGTGCAGGAATGCGTCCCTACGCTGGGAGCCATGCTCCTACACCCGGCACACCAGCATGGGCAATCCGATTTCCGGTCTATTTGTAAATGCCGGGGTTGTAGCGATCGCCTCCTTCCACGAGTGCTGGTGTCACTTCTGTGACCGTGAAGTGCTCCAGGTTTTGCTGCAATAGCTCACGCTGTTGCTCCGTCAACCCTGGAATTTTCAACACATCCTCAACCTTTTGATAGGGCGCATTCTGAATGATCATCCGTGCCAGCTTGGGATAAAGCCCTGGATATTTTTGAAACGCACGGATATTGCTGTTATTGAGATCTAGCTTGCGGCCAAATTCCGTTGACAGTTTTTCATCGACAATATTTCTGGGTGATGGCTCAACCGCAATCACCAGAGCCTCGCCTGAGCGAATAGAACTGACCGCCAGAGCAGGTGATCCCTGCATAAACCAGCCCAGCAAAACACTGAGACACAGGCTTAAACTGAGTAGTCCTCGCATTAACTTTTTCATATCCTTTGCCCTCCTCTTGCAATCCGATTGAGTGTATTAGCGGGGAGATGTCCCCTGTCAACAAATCCTTGCACCAATCCAAGCTCTAACGAGTGGTCTAGCCGCTATCAAGGTTCAATCCTGATCCGGTGACAAATTGCGCCTCATCGGACGGCAGATCTCGATTGATCCAATCCTCCTGTGTGCTTTAATCCGTATCCGTTAAGTCGAAGTCAAATGAGTCGTGGGCAAGCGCTTCAGCAGGGGGCGCACAGCAACCGCCAGCAGGTAGCCCACACCAGAGACCAGGATAATCGTGGCACCAGAGGTGAGGTTGAGGGTGTAAGACAGCCATAGCCCCAGGCTGGTGAACAGCATCCCCAGCACACTGGCAACGATCATCATCTTCTTCATGCTCTTGACAAACTGTCCAGCGATCGCCGCAGGCATAGTCAACAAGGCAATCACCATGATCAGTCCGACTACCCGCATCATCATCACCACAGTCAGGGCAATCATGCCCATCAGAGTGAGATAAATAGCATCTACGGGAACATTGGCAACCGTAGCGAACGTTTCATCAAAGGAAATTGCCAACAACTCTTTGTAAAACAGAGTTGCCAAGAGAATAATAACGATATCCAGGATCAGCATGACCAGCAGATCGTTGGATGAGACTGCTAGGATGCTGCCAAAAAGGTAGCTCATGAGGTCGGCCTTATAGCCCCCCGTCAGGTCGATCAGAATAATCCCGATCGCCATGCCGATCGCCCACATCACACCAATGATGGTATCAGCGCGCTCCCGTGTCCGCCGTTCCACCCAGCCCATCCCCAGCGCCGCAGCGGCACTGAACACGATCGCCCCCAAAGTCGGACTGAAGCGGAAAAAATAACCCAGGCCAATGCCGCCATAGGCGGCGTGGGCAATCCCTCCACTAATGAAAACAATTCGGTTGATCACCACAAACGTGCCAATCACCCCGCAAGCAATGCTGACCAGCACCCCTGCCATCAGGGCATTCCGCATGAAGTCAAACTGGAGCGCTTCAATCATGGCAACCGTTCTCATCAGGTTTGGAAGCAGGGGGGTAGGGGCTGGGGGAGTGTTCCATGGGATGTGCGGGAAACACCCGGTGGGGAATGCCATGCGCAATTAGGTCCACCGGGCACTTGTAGGCCAGTTCCAGCATTTCTGGAGTAATTTGCTTTTCGCCGTGATAGTACAAGCGGCGGTTCAGACAACCAATGGTTTTGACGCAAGAGGCGATCGCCCCAATATCGTGCGAGATCATCAAAATCGTGATCGTTCGGTTTAGGTGTTGTAGTAGCTCATAGATATGGCTACCCATCTGTGGGTCGATGCCAGCCAGGGGTTCATCTAGCAACAAAATGCGAGGTTCCGTCGCCAAGGCCCGCGCAATGTAGACTCGCTTGCGCTGTCCGCCCGACAGGTCACTGATTGAGCGATCGCGCCAGTGCAGCATATCCACACTCCGCAGAGCAGCCTCCACAATGCGGGCATCTTTAGAGGTAAAGGGTTGCAGCAACCGCCGCTGCTCCAACCGCCCCAGCATCACCACATCCCACACACTAATGGGAAACTCCTGGTCAAACTCCACCATTTGGGGCACATAGCCGACATACCGCCGTCCCTGCCGGACACTTTTCCCCATAATCCGCACCTCTCCCCGCATGGGCGGCAGTAGGCCCAGCAACACCTTGAATAGCGTCGTTTTGCCACTGCCATTAGGACCAATCAACCCAATAAAGTCCAGTTCCCGCACCGAGAGATTAATCTCCTCTAGCACTGGCTCGTGGTTGTATCCCGCCCAGAGATGTCGAATGGCAATCACTTCGGGGCGTTCACCGAGGGCCGCCAGACGACCTGTGGTTGCTTCATAACCAGGAGAGTGGAGCATAGAGGAACTCAGCGATAAATGCAGGTGGTGGTTGAAATCTAGTAGGCACTTCTGGTTTCTGGCCCAGGACTGCGGCAAAGGTATCAGCGACCTGGCGTAGATTATTCATCCAGTCAGGCGACAGGGGGTCAATCAACAAGACTTTACCGCCAATTTCTCGAGAGAGCGTAGTCGCTGTTTGCTGACTGAACTGCGGTTCTGCAAAGATGACCTTGATCTGATCCTGTTTCGCCCGCGTGACCAGCCTCGCCAACTCCGCCGCACTCGGCTCCTGTCCGCCCACCTCAATTGGCACCATGGTCAGCCCATAGTCTCGCGCAAAGTAGCCCCACCCTGGGTGAAACACAATGAACTGACGCGACTGAACCCCCTGGAGTTTTTGCCGGATCTCAGCATCCAGGGCATCCAGGTCTGCCAGAAAGCGACTCAGGTTGGCCTGATAAGCCGCTTGGTGCTCTGCATCCACCTGCACCAAGGCGCGATAGATCGTCTGAGCCTGGGTTTTGACCAATCTCGGTGATAGCCAGATGTGGGGGTCGAGGTTTTCGGCCTCTCCTGCATGACCCGCCTGCCGAAACTCATCAGGCAGGGGGAGGCGCTGGATGCCTTCAGTCGTATCGACCACCAGCATCCGAGGATTGGCCGCCCGTAGTTTGTCCATCCAGGCATCCTCAAATTCGATCCGAATGCGCAGGTACAGATCGGAGCGGCTGAGGGCTTTCAACTGTTCAGGGCGGGGTTCAAAGGTGTGGGGTTCTGCTCCGGGGGGAACCATCACATCAACATTCACATACCCATCCCCAATTCGCTCCACAAAGTATTTTTGGGGCGCAATGCTGACCATGACCTGCACTTTTTCTGCGGGAGAGGGAGAGGGGGGAGCCATGCAACTGAAGGCGATCGCCCCTACCAACGTCACCAACGCCAGGCCCCAAAATCGTTTGTTCATGGGTGTATGACCTCCTGCTGGCATCATTCCTGACTGGTTTCTTCCTGGTCAGATGGCCTGAACCCACTGAAACGCCAGCAGGTTAAGGCAGATCCCATTGACAAACACAAGCACCATTAACGCGATTTGATACCACTCAATGGGTTTCACCATCAGGTCCATTGCCGCGTGTGTGAAATTTAGGACGCTGTAAATGGCGGTAATGCCCAGATGGATCATGCGGTAGAGGGGGGCATCATTGAAGACGGTGATCGCAATCATCACCATTGGGATGGAGAAGAACCCCAACATCAGCCAGGAGTGGGAAGGCGGCATTTTCCCTTTGTAGGCCGGCATTTCCACGCTTTCACCATAGAGCAGGGGCATCATAGCCAACTGGCTGTGGAACACCATGCCAAACAGAAACACCGACCACAGGGCAATAATTTTGCCCTGAATACATAGATCCATCCTAGACCTCGACCTTTCTAGTCATCAATTGCTGGAACTAACTTGATTTTGAAGTTTGGACATACCCTAACATTCAAAATCGAACATCTAAAGCCCCAAATCACGAGTCTCTAGTTCTGACAAACCAGAAGGGGCCTGTTTCAGTACAACTATCATTATCATGATCCGTGTCGTAAATCACTGTCCCCTTTTGCGCCAGGATCACCGCTTCTCCCAAGCCCACAAAGGAGATAAATGGCTCCAGGAAATGAGCCGCAGGACGATTGCCACAGGCAGATAAGACTGTTTCTGCAAAGTACTCGCGCCCCACATCTTCAACACTGGAGTAGTAACGAATGATCAGATCACTCAGGGGTTTGCCTGGAAAGAGTTGATCAAGCTTTTGTTGCAGGCGTTCGGGAATAGCCTGGGAGGTGTCTAGTAGCGTGTTTGATTTCATACAATCATTCCCTCCTGAATTATCAAAACATTATCTCATCATGGGTCTAGGAGGCATTCGCATTTCTAAAGCAATCCGTGGCTCTGTAATTGTAAAGTGGTCAAGATTAGCAGTCAGTAGTTGTTTCTGGCGATCGCTCAGTCCTGGTATCTTCAACACATCCTCCACCTTTTGGTAGGGACTGTTCTGGACAATCAACCGTGCTAGGGTTGGATAAAACCCAGGACAATCAGTAAACGCGACAACGTTGGCATTGTTGAGATCAATTTTTTGCCCAAATTCAGCACATGCCCCTCGGGTTTCCGGACTAGGAGCCGCCACTGCCACCAAACCAGTGGAGACAGGGGCAGTGCTGAGGGGTAGTGCCGATCCAGGAGACCCCCAGATCAGACCACTCAGACTGAGCACACCGATCAGGAGCAGCAAGCTCAGTTGACCCAGCCAGCCAATCAATCGTTTCATAAATTCCTCCTGTTCAAAGGCTTTAAATAAAAAAGATGACTTCAGCGCTAAAAGATAAATTTCTTAACTTTGAACTGAAGGATCAAATCATTTGTCCTCCTAACCAACAGGTAAAACGAAAAGATGAGGAACTTGTGAAGAAGTTACAAATGTTTTAAAAATCAACTATTTTGAACGTTAACGTGAGTTCTGGATGCGCTGAGGCCCTTGCTGTTTCGTGCGCGACACGTATGGAACAGCAAGTTTTGGGGCACTGCGCCCAGCGCAGTGCCCCAAAACTTGCTTAACCCGCACTGACGTTAATGCATTAGTCCCTCATCTGGCCGATATAAATCCCCATGCCACGGGCTGTTTGTACTAGTTGGCCTTGAGGAGAGACCAGCAATGGACTCTGGGCGATCGCCTCCTGCAAGGGCACTGCCACTACCCCCCCACACTGCCACGCCACCATTTGCTGAGACTGCCCCTGTGCGACTAGATCAACCGCTGTTTTGCCAAAAGCAGCAGCTGTCAGCCGATCGAGCGCCGATGGAATGCCCCCCCTCTGAGTGTGCCCTAGGACAGAGACACGAACATCGACCGGATAAGCACTACAGCGCAAAATTTCATCCGCAAGATACTGTCCCATCCCACAGGCGGGCCTTGGCTGAGCCATCGGCTCCCCTGCATCGTTGGAGGGATGAGCACCTTCTGCAATCAAAATAATAGCAAACTTACGGCCCCAGCGATCGCGCAATTCTGCCAAGTGCTGACAAACCTCAACCACTGAATAGGAAATTTCAGGAATCAGAATGACATCGGCTCCTCCAGCAATTCCAGCATGGAGGGCCAGGTGACCAGCCTCGCGGCCCATGACTTCCACAATCATGATGCGATCGTGGCTAGAGGCAGTAAAGGTCAGACGGGTCATGGCATCAATTACCGTGTTGACCGCCGTATCAAACCCAATCACCCGTTCGGTCAAGGCAATATCGTTATCGATGGTTTTGGGAACGGCGATGAACTGCCAGTTCCCCTGGATGGCAAGATGGTTCAGGATGGCAATACTGCCATCTCCACCGATACCAATCAGGGCGTCAAGGCCCAAGGCATGGTATCCTTCGACAATCTCATCCACCTTGGCTAGGGTATCGCCTTTGTTGATACTGCCCAGAATCGTCCCGCCCATACTCAGCAATGGGTCAATCCCCCGCAAGTCCATGCCGTGCATTTCCAAGGGCATGGCCTTTCTCTCCAGCAACCCCTGAGTGGCGTAGGGAATTCCCAATACCTGCCAGTGATAGGTCAACGTGGCATGATTGACGATCGCCCGAATCACAGCATTCAAACCAGGACAGTCTCCGCCACTGGTCAGAATGCCTAATCGCTTCTGTTTGTCCATTGTCTCCAGTGCCCAAATCTACCTTCCTCCGAGTTTAAGAGATTTCCGCACTGAAATTCACTGACCAATTCTTCAAACATTTACACAGTCGGATGAAGGGGGGGAATAGGAGAAACGCGCTCTCTGTCACCCTGGTTTTGAGACTTAGTGGAGACTTGGTATCAAATGTGCGCCGCAACCACGCTTTACGCCACAGCAACCCGACTCAATAACCAACCAATAACCAACTAATAACCAACAGAGTTAGCGTTAATCAACGCATACAGTGCTATGAACTGATATCAACCCTGAATGAATTGATTCACGATCATCGCTTGATTTTTTCCCATTAACAATTCCTCTAATTTTCATAGAATCATGTCATATTATCATCTTTCGTAAATTCAACTCTTGAATTGCCTGGTGTTAGACTTGGAGCTAAATTATGAATTTAAGTTATGAATTTAAGCCGTGTTTTTAGCCTGGATTTGGCGTCCATCCCAGTGATTTTGATGGCAAGCTGCGCCAGTCAACCAACTGTTGCAGATGCAAAGGCGCAGTTGTGTACTGATTTGGCGTGATTAAAGACAGCGATCGCCACCCTGAAAAGCATGGGACTAAATTCCACCGTGGGCGACTTTAGAGCCGCTCAGGAGCAGGTCAAAACAGAAAACGAGCGTGAGGCGGAGTCGTGCACCATCAGGGTGGGATGAATTACTGGCAAGCCAGCACAGCAACTGAATAGGCTGTATTGCGTTGACCTACGACGTTGGTGTTGACCTGGAATGGTATTTGACCTGTGGAGCTGACCAGTTGGACGTTGTAGAGGAAGAACCGTCGCGCTGGGTTTAAGTCGCGGGTAATTGCATTCGAGGTTGTGTTATCTGCGAACCGAAAGTTGACTGCAACGCGGAAACGAGCATTATTTTCAGGGAGAAACTCAGCGATATAGCTTCTGAACGGAATCCCTGAAGGGACAGCGAAGTCTACGTTTGCATTTGTGTTTGCAGTAGCAACCACCTTACGGATGACAGATTTTCCAGTGGTCACTTCTCGCAGATAGACACAGTTTGAACTTTGAACCGGAGGGGCCTGGGCCTGTGTGGCCTGGTTGAATGCGGGAATCAGCGTGGCAGAGGCGATCGCTAGTCCAGCTAGTATTGTCAATTTATTAGTCATGTTATTGTTCATGAGTTTATACCTGAGTCATGGTTTATTGATGCTGCACTAGCACGCAATCTTTAGAGCTACAGTCTCTTTAGTCAGTTTTTACATTGTTGTGGTGAGAGATGTCCCCACCACAACAATGGCGGGAACCAAGTTGATGACTGAGACTTAGAGTTCTGCGCCGAAATCTTCGCGCAGTTTTGCTTCCTGTTCAGCAGACAGGTTCGACTGGATCAGTTCTCCTTTTTCCTCAGCCGTGAAAGCCGCTTCGACCTTATCCAGGGTGACTTTCCCTGTCAGCAGAAACAGCGCAGACGTCCCTTCAGTCACCTTGGTGCGGAGATCGTTGATGAAGCCGTCATCAATTCCATAGTCGGTAAACTTACCAGAAATAGCCCCTGCAGCGGCACCCACCAGTAGACCCAGCAACGGCACAAAGAAGATCAGGCCAAACAACATTCCCCAAAACGCACCCCCAAGCGCACCAATTCCGACTGTGTTAATCGCTTGGTAGGTCTTAGGTTTTTTGCGTCCTTGGGGCCAACTCACAATCGCTGCATCGAGTACTTCAATGAGCTGCTGCTTTTGCAATCCCTCCAGCTTGGCCAGCGCCTTTTCAGCACCATCGGGAGTATTAAACTTCCAAACCGTCAATGTGGACATACTGAATTTCCTCGACAGAACTACGTTTCGTCATTCCATCCCAACAGTGTTGAAACTTGATGAGATAGCGTTGCAGGATTGAAAGGTTTTGCAATGACTCCTGCAAATCCCATTTCTTTGAGTTGAGCAGAGGTAAACCAACTGGCTCGTGAACTCATTAACAGAATGGGAATAGAATGTATCATTGAATACTTTTTCAACTGCTCAATAAATAATATTGCATCCATTTCTGGTGTAGAAGTATCGAGAATGATGGCATCTGGACGTGTTGTACGACACAACTCCACCCCCTGAGAAACTGAGTTCAAAGGAGTCACTTTCCAATGACCTAATTCACTTAGGCAAGTCTTCAATACTTCACGAAGCTGACTTTCATATTCGATCAGCAAAATTGATTTTGTTGACATGAATCATAGATTCTCTTCCTCATGCAAGTAAACACGTTGGCGATCGCACAGGAGAGCATGTCACCGTTGCAGACCCTCATCCCCCAGTCCCTGCTCCCAAGTTGGGAGAAAGGGAGCTGAGCCTCTCAAAGTCCCTCTCCCAAGTTGGGAGAGGGATTTTAGGGTGAGGGCAAACGTGACATGCACTCATCGCATCCTCCTCCGTTAAGAGACTCAGAACTCTGACAAAATTAAAGCGATTCACTTTTTGTGAATGGGCGGATCTGCGGCCCACTCACAAAAAAGTTGGTCAAGTTATTTTTGTAAGAATCCTGATGCTCCTAGACATTGACGCTCTCAGACTCAATCGATCACAAATCTGTCTAGCACTCAGGGGGCAAGGGCGTGAATCACACTTTTTTCCTGAATTTGGAGCAATTTCGTTCTACAACAGGTTGCTCCAGACAGACCAGTCCTGTTAGCAAAGTGCCTTGTTGTCTCAGACTAGGGGAAGAAAATAGGAATTTGATATGAACCGGACTGGGAATGATTTTTAACGTGAATTCGGGATACACTGAAACCCTTGCTGTTCCGGGGATTCCGGATTACACACTCCAATCAAGCAGCCTAGCAACCTCGTTACAAATTGTGATTGGGTCAAAGGGTTTAAGAATGACGCCTGCAATATTCAACTCAGAAAAGCGTTGTTGGTCGCTGGGCAGTGCCTTTGCCGTCAGGATGATAATCGGGATCGTCTGAGTTTGCGGATCTGATTTCAACTGTTCCAGCAATTGAAAGCCATCCATATCGGGCATGGAGATATCTAACAAGATGGCATCCAGAGATTCAGTTTTGGCCACCTGCAAGCCTTCCTTACCCGATGTGGCAGTGATCGTTTGCCAGCCAGCGAATTCTTCGAGCGCCGCCTGCACCACTTCCCGGATCTCGTCTTCATCATCCACAACCAGAATCCATTTACTCATGGCTTTTATCGGCAAGGGGCACTGTAAAGTGGAATGTGCTGCCTTTCCCCAAAACACTCTCTACCCAAATTTTGCCCTTGTGCTGCTGCACAATCTGTTTACAGATGGCTAAGCCAAGTCCAGTCCCTCCCTTGGTGCGAGAGTCTGAGACATCAACTTGTTGGAATTGATCAAAAATGAGTTCAAGTTTGTCTTCGGGAATGCCCCGGCCTTGGTCTTGAATGGAAAACTGCAGGGAGCTAGTGGTGGCAGCGGGGGGAGGACAGAGGGCGGCGCTGAGCCAGACAGTGTTGCCTGGGTGAGAGAATTTGATGGCATTGCTGAGCAGGTTGGTGAGGCACTGGATAATGGCATCGGGGTTGCCCCAGAGAACTGCTGGCATGGGGGTGACGATGAGGGCAATCTTGGCCTGGTCGGCGATCGCCTGCACACTATCCACCGCTTGTTGCATCAGATACTCAGCCTGACAGCGCTCCATCAGTAAAGGCGCTTTATCTGATTTCAGGCGTTCAAAGGTGAGGATTTCATTCACGAGCCGCACCAGTCGTTCGCTGCTATTGATGGCAATTTGCAGCATGTGGTTTGCTTTTTCAGGACGGTTGCGATAAACCCCTGACCCCAGCAATCCCAGCGCCCCACGGATGGCCGTGAGTGGAGTACGTAACTCATGGCTAATGACGGAAATAAACTCATCTTTCATGCGTTCCACTTTGAGGCGATCGCGAATATCTTGGACGTGGCCTAAGACGTAGAGGAGTTGCCCATCCGGGTCACGAATTGGGGCAGAATTCAGCAACACAGGCACCACTTCTCCCTGTTTTGTGAGATACCGTTTTTCCATCTGGAAGGCGCTGATCTCCCCTGCGACCATCTGATGAAATCCCTCCAGATCGGCCAGCAAATCGTCGGGATGGGTAATGTCTTGAAAGGACATAGAGAGGAGTTCTGCCTCGGTGTAGCCCAAGAGTTCGCAGTAGCGGGCATTGACCCGCAAAAACTGGCCCGTCGCAGACACCAGTGAGGCCCCGATCGGTGCATCATCAAAGGTTCTGCGGAATTTCTCTTCACTTTGTTGCAATGCCTCTTCAAATGATCTGCGCTCCGTCACATCATCGACGGTGCCCACAATCCGCACCACCGCCCCCGTCTCGTCTCGCAGTGGGAATGCCTTCGATCGCAACCAGCGGACCTCGCCATCGGAGTAAAGAAAGCGATACTCCTGGTCAAATTGCTGGCCTTGCTGCTCCTGCATGAGGGCAGCTTTGATGCGATCGCGGTCATCGGGGTGAATGCGATTCCACCAGTGCATCATTCCTTGCACAAACGGAGGGTCGTCTTGGCAAGGAGGCAGGGGCACACCAGTCAGCGCCATACAAGCCGGATTCAGGTAGGAATACCGCGAGGTGGCGGTCTCAAACACAAAAAAGCCTTCCTGCACTGCTTCGGCCAACTGACGGAAGCGCTCCTCACTCTGTCGCAGAGCATTTTCAGCCTGCTTACGTGCGGTCAAATCGCGCACGAGAATCAACACCTCCTCTTGCGTCAGGGGAATGACTCGCGCCTCTTGCCAAGATTCGCGGTCCTCCCACTGGAGGGAAAATTCATAAACTTGCAGGTTTCCAGTTTGCAGCGCCAGTTCAGTAATTGCCAACCGTTTTTGTGCCTCCTCAGGCGGCAGCACATTCCGGACATTCTCGCCCACAACCAGATTAGGCAACACAGATCGGAAAGCGGTGGCGTGTTTAATTTCCAGGTACGTTCCATCTCGATGCATCCGGATCATCAGATCAGGAATGGCATCCAGAATGGCACGCTGGAGCGTTTTACTTTTGATCAGTTCAATTTCAGCTTGCTTGCGCTCAGTGATATCTAGCGCTGTCCCTACTAATTTCACCACTTGCATTTGCAGATTTAAGACTGCTTGTCCTCTACTGAGGACATAGCGCGTTGTTCCATCCGCATAATAAATGGCGTGTTCAATTTCGTAGGACGTCCCCTGAGCAATCGCTTGCTCTACTGCCTGTGCTAACTGATGTCGATCGCTGGGTGGCAGCTTCTGCATCACTTCGTCGTAGGACAGTTCCACTTGATCGGGAGGCAAGCCAAACATGTCAAACAGTGCTTCCGACCAGGTGATTGTTTTAGTGGCAACGTCAAACTCCCAACTGCCTAGCCGGGCAATCTTCTGAGCCTTGAGCAAATTTTCCTCACTGCGTTTGAGGGCTGCTTCAGCTTGCTTTGATGCAGTAATATCTCGCCCCACTGACTGAATTTCAGTCGCACGACCCTGCTGATCAAAAAAGACTTGATTAATCCATTGCATCCACACCGTTTGGCCATTGCGGATAATGCGATTTTCGCTGAACAGGGTGGGGTTTTCTGGGGTGGCAGAGTGCAGGTGTTGCAGCACAAAGGCTCGGTCGTCGGGATGCACGTCTGCAATAAAGGGTTTCCCCAACACCTCTTCTGGGCGCACGTTTGAGTAACGACAATAGGCGTCATTGACAAAGGTGACCGTCGTATCGGGTAGGGCGCGGCAGATGCTTTCTGTCTGGCTATCCACCACAGCATGGTAGCGGGCTTCACTCTGTTGGAGGGCCAGTTCAGCGGCTTTGCGATCGCTGATATCCCGCAACATCACAATCACGCAGGCTTGTCCCTCCAAGGTGCGCACCTCAGAAGACAGCAGCACCGTTTTCACGTCACCAGATTTGGTCTGGACCTGCACTTCTAAATTGCGGACGCTACTGTCTTTTTCTAGCAGGGCGCAATACTCTGCGTGTTGGCTTGCGTCGTGCCACAGGTGCAGGTCGAGCGCTGTCTGACCCAGCATTTCTTGGCGGCTATAGCCAAAGAAAGATAACAGACTGTCGTTGACTTCCAGCAGACGACATTCGGGCAAATTGGCGATCGCCACTGGGTCTGGACTGGTGCGGAAAATCGTCGTAAACTTTGCCTCCGATGCTTCCAAGGCGTCGGTGATGCGATTGAAGGACTGCCACAGTTGGTCTACCATCTGATTGAATGTGCTGGACAAACTGTTCAGTTCTGCAATGGGGGAATCGGTCGGCAGTTGCTGGTTCAGGTTGCCAGCAGCCAAGGCTTTACTGACCCGGTCGAGTTGGGCAAAGCGGGACGTGAGTTGGTTGGCCGCCAGCAGCCCCAGGGTCAACGTGCCGCCCACGGTGAGTAAGCTGATGAGTAGGGTTTCCGCTGTGCTGTGTTCAATCGGGCCGATGAAGTGGGCTTTAGGTATCACCGTGATGATGCGCCAGTCTAGCCCACTGAGTTCCTGAAAAGGGGTGATGGTGACAAGGTAGGGAGTGCCTTGATGGGAAAACGGCAGCGTTTGAGACGTTGTTTGCGGGCGGGTAAGGGTGGAGTAGCGCTGGAGAGCAGGAGCGATCGCTCGCGTTAGGGCATCCTGACTTTCATCGATCCTGAGGGGTCGCCCTTTGTCTCGTGGGTTAGCCGAGTCTCCAGCCACAAACAGCGTTTCTCGTGTTGACGTGGCGACCATTTTTTCGGCCTGGTCAACAATGAGCACCTGACCCGCGTTACTGATTGCTAACTGGCGCAGAAACTCACTCAGATAGTCGAGGCGCAGGTGCACTGCAAAAACGCCGACTAGTTGCTTGGTTTGGGGGTCGTAAGCAGGTTGTGATGCACTTAACGTCAGGGTGTTCGTGTTGCCATAGGGAAAGATATCACTCCACACCAGTCTGCCAGAGGCAACCGCCCGGGCATAGAAGGGGCGATCGCGCCGCACATCTAGGCCATTCACCACCTGAACCCGTTTGCCGGGTTGCCCCTGATGGTTGAGCTCATAGATCTGGATTCGATCAGGGCGGGCTGGGTCGGCGGCCCCCAAATAGAACTGAGGAAAGCGTTCAACAAACCGCAAGCGCCCTTGGGGACTGACAAACAAAATCGCAGAGACCTGCTCGAACTGATTGATCTGGCGAAACAACGACGCTTCCAGGGCAGAGACCCGGTTAGGATCAAGCTGTCCTTGGTGAACGGCATCCACATTCAGACGATTCACTAAGGGAGCGGTCTTCAGGTAGTGCTTGAGTGCTTGTATGACGCGCTCATGGTGGGCCTCAACCAGTTGATAGCCCAGATTCTCCATAGCCACTTGCCTACTGCGGTAAGTCATCTGGCCTACCAGCACACCCACTCCCAGGGTGGACACCACAAAAGGCGCAGTCAAGACCCACCGCAGCGGGATGTTCGCTCGCAGGTGTTTGAGTTTCCAGGGTCGGGCTGTTGGCATAGCGCTCAGCGAGACAGCGGTTCGGCGATCGCCTGTCTCAAATTGTCTAACAAATCTGCCAGTCGTGTGGCGACCTGCTTTTCCTGACCCAGGTTAGCACCCAACAAATCTTCAATTTCCTTGGCGACCACCGAGGCGTTGCCATAGCCAAAGGTTCCCAACCCGCCTGCCAGTTTGTGGACTTCTCGGCTCGTCGCTTGGCGTGCTTCCAGGGTGAATGTGCCAGCCTGGAGGGATCGACTTGCCGCTTCTAGGTCAGCAATTCGCTGTGCTAACGAGCGTCGAAACCGTTCAGTGGCATCTAGGATCAGGGCACTGCCACGGGCGTTGCGATCATCGCTGACAAAATCGGTCACTGAGCCAGCCTGAACCGTCGGCGGTGTCTCAGCCGGGGGAGAATGTAGGCGATAGCCCAAGCCGTATACGGTCTCAATCAAGTCTTCCTGCATACCCACAGATTTTAATCGCCGCCGCAGGTCCTTGATCAAATTGGTGACCGACCCTTCCACTGGCGTTTCTTCGCAAGACCATAGGTGGTCAATAATGAGGGTGCGGTTTAGGATGCGCTGAGGGTTACGCAGAAAGAGTTCCAGCAGGGTATATTCCTTGGGGCGCAGGTTAACAATCTGGTTTTGGTAGAAGACTCGCGCTAAAGCGGGATCTAGACGCAGCGCTCCCCACGCTAAAATCGGCGAGGCCGATTGACCGCCGCGACGCAGCAAAGCACGCACTCGTGCCAGCAGTTGGTCAGGCGCGCAGGACTTAGCCACATAGTCATCGGCCCCTGCATCTAGACCAGCAACTACCGCTTCATTGGAGTCTTGCGTCGTCAGGATCAGAATGGGGGTCTTACACCCCTTAGCCCGCAGGCGACGGCATACCTCAATGCCGTCTAGGGAGGGCAGCAGAATATCTAGCAGGATCAGGTCATAATCCCACTGGAGCGCCATATCCAGTCCCATTGCCCCATCGGCGATCGCATCGATGGTATAGCGATTTGTCTCTAAGGTCGCTGAGAGCAGGTCACTGGTCGGCAGGTCATCTTCGATTAGTAGAATCTTCATAGCTAGAATTCTATCGATTATTCGGTCATGCGTTTCGGTCATGCATTCCAAACAGGGTTTCCTGCACAGAAAACCCACTGATCAGAAGCCACTCTTCCTAGAGATAATAAACGTCCTTCAGCCGTTTAGGAAGGGGAATATCGATTCTAGCGACCAGCCCATCCTCATCAACGTCAGTTCAGGGACTGAGCGATCGCCCCGTCTCCTCTGACCCTTGGCCCCTGCACCGCAAAACATCCCTGAGCGTGGAGACTACACCCTCACCAAGCGCTGGAGTTGGCGACTCTCCAGTTCCAACACTTGACGCGCAA
>DVEB01000315.1 GCA_015295905.1 Synechococcales cyanobacterium M55_K2018_004 | reverse complement strand
CGTTTTACACCACGACAAACGGCTACTTTAAGACGGATTCTGTATGATTTGATGGGTCTTCTAAAAATTCTTGATGGTGTGAGACCACAAGGTGTGAGGTATTCCATGCGGCTTTTTTGGTATCTGCTCGTTGCCCCAATGACTGCTGTGGGGGTGATTACGGGCGCCATTTTATTTCAGTCCCACGCAGCGCTTAGTCCAGTATTGGAATCTGCTGACCAGCAGCACGTCCCACTCGCCTCGACACAATCCCTGGAGGACCTGATCACGATCCGCGATCGCCTGCTGAGTGAAATCGAAAAGCAACCACCCACCCTCATTGCGGCTGCATCCGGCCTAGGTGGCCCCACTCCTTCAGCCATTACTCACCAACTTCATGCAGTGGCCGTCCGGATTGAGATTGAGGAGATGGCGCGAGAGAATTTATCAAAAGCATTCAAGCTTGCGGAGGAAGCAGTACGCTTGGGGAACAAGACAACCTTGACCTCAGCCACTCAGGCAGAACTGCAACGACTGTATCAGCTCTGGGATCAGGCCGTAGCGGCTCTTAGCGAGATCCCGGAAGAGTCATTCCTGAGTCAACAGGCGATCGCCAAACGCAGAGAGTACGAGGCCAACCGTGCCTATGTGGGGTATTACTACGACACCATTCGATCAGGGTTTCTGAAAAAAATTGCTGAAAGTACCGGTTTAGGCGATCGCGTCCACCTAACTGTTTGTAATTTGCAGCGGGAATGTCGCCGCCTGCGAGGGAACCAACCGCCCGCTAGTCCCGCCAGCCTCATTAAAGTGCCCGTGGCGATCGCCCTGATGGCAAAGCTAGCGGCAGAAAACATCAGCCCAGAAACCAAGATCCTAGTCAGTCCGGGCAACTGGACAGAGGATGCAGGCAAAATTTGGGTGGGATCGGAATACTCCCTGCGAGCGATCATGGCAGACATGATTAGCTATAGCGGTAATATTGCCACTAACCAGTTGATTGATTACCTGGGGTTTGACTACATCAACCGGGTGATGCGCGATCGCGGCTATAACACCACTAGAGTCAACACCAAGCTAGTAGGCGAAAGCACCTATCCCGCCAATCTAGGGACTGGTCCCAACGTCCTAACTACTGATGAACTCACCGATATGATGGTGGGGATCTATAACAATGAGCATCCTGGCGATGATCTCATCCTCGATGCGCTAGTCAAGCAGTATGACTGGGAGTTGGGCTACGAGGCGATCAAGCGTCCGGCTGTATGGATTGGTGAAAAAACAGGACAAAACTCCAAAGTGCTGGGCACAACGGTAGGAGTCAACATCCAGGGAGAACGCTACATCATCACCGTGGCAATCAATTACACAGGGAGCGAACCTGCGGTCAAACAGGCAGTCAAAGGAGTCGTGGATCATCTCATCCGGCATCGGGGGTTTGGTGGCTGAGGCTGCGATGGTAACTGCTTCCCCCCATTGCCTCGCCTTTGAGACAAAAGGAGCAGGCTACCCGATTCTTTGCCTGCATGGGCACCCTGGTTCAGCCCGTAGCATGGCTGTCTTCACGGATCATCTTTCGAGACGTTTTTGCACGATCGCACCTGACCTGCGCGGGTATGGCAACAGCCGCACCGCACGGGACTTTACCATGGCCGACCATTTGATAGACCTAGAACATCTGCTTGACCAACAGGGGATCGATCGCTGTTTGCTCTTAGGCTGGTCGTTGGGAGGAATCCTGGCCATGGAACTAGCACTTCAGCATCCCCACCGCGTGAGTGGGCTGATCCTGATAGCCACAGCAGCATATCCCCGTGGCAACCATCCCCCCATTAGTCTGGCAGATAATCTTTGCACGGGGATCGCTGCTCTGCTAAACTGGATTCAACCTGGTTGGCAGTGGAACATCGAGACCTTCGGTAAGCGATCGCTCTTTCGCTACTTAGTCCAGCGTCATACTCCTGCTACCTATCGCTACATTGCAGCAGCAGCGATTCCTGCCTACCTGCAAACATCGCCTCAGGCCACTCGTGCGTTGATGACGGCAATCAGCACAGGCTACAACCGCCTTGCTGATCTGCATCAGATCCAGTGTCCAACTTTAGTGTTGGCTGGAGAGAGCGATCGCCACATCACTGCCCAGTCCAGTCAGCTCACTGCCCAGCATCTACCTAACAGTGAGTTGCGGGTTTACCCCAACGTTGCTCATCTGTTTCCTTGGGAGATTCCAACAACAGTGTTGCACGACATTGATCAGTGGATCGAGAAGAACCTCGCCGCAGTTACCGCCCAGTCTCCTGATCAGTTTCACCACGGATAGATGGTTCAAGATTCTGTCAAGCTTCGCCTCAGACTCTCTCAAGGCGATAAAGTCACAGCGACGGAGGTAGGGGTTTCATTAACCTGCTGAACGATCGAGTCGGCCAATCACCAGCTAACGTCAGTTCTGGTTAAGAGAACTTTGGAGCACCGCGCCGTGAGCGGTACTCCAAAACTCTTAGCATTCCGTGCGTGACGCGCACAAAAACCAAGCGTGTGAGCTTAGCCAGAACTCACGTTAGCTACCTCATAATTCGGCCACCTAGTTGCCGAGGCATCGGGTCAACCAGAGGAATCGCTCACGGTCAAAACACACCCTAGCCCGTATAGGCAGGTGAAGGGCCACGTCCATTCTGCTCTTCAACCGTCAACACCATGGGCCTGCACCGTTTGACGTTGGCCTGGATGTCAATTGCCCCTTCCTGCTCTAAATCCTCAACGTAGCCTGCCTTTGCACCCTCTGCCTCAGCAGCGCTTGCGAAGGGGCCAAAGTAGTAGGTGCAGTGAGGAACGGCCGTTGTCACCTCAACCCACCAGGCTAAGCCCAGCGCTTGCAGAACTGTCGTCCAGGTTTCTTTCATAAGTCTTTATTCAGCAACTGGTTTACACAGCGCAAAGACCGACCCAATACCCACGGTCGCTCTTTACAAATCTTAAAAAGCCTTAGCTCTCGTTATACCCTGTTAAGCTTTGCTTTGCAAAGTGCCCATCGATAAAATATTAGCGAAACGTTGACGGTAGATTTCGTAAAGCACCATACCAGCCGCAACCGATGCATTAAGGCTGGGAGTTTTTCCGCGCAGCGGGATCGAAACCAAGACATCACACGACTTCTGCGTCAACAAGCTCAACCCCTCGCCCTCGGAACCAACCACCAGCACCACTGGTCCGGAAAACTTGACCGTACTCACCACTTGGCTAGCATTGGCTGCTGTTCCGTAGATCCAGAACCCGGCTGCCTTAAGTTCTTCCAGAGCTCGTCCCAGATTCACAACTCGAGCCACTGGAAAAGACTCTAAAGCCCCGGCGGCAACTTTCATGACGGTTGAGGTGATTCCAACTGATCGTCGTTGTGGGATCACCATTCCCTGAGCACCTAGAGCCTCTGCGGTGCGGATAATCGCACCTAGGTTGTGGGGGTCGGTAATACCATCTGCCACGACCACGACTGGATTTTCAGTTACAGACTTGGCTCTTTGAATCAGATCTGGCAGGTCTAGGTAGGCATAGGGAGCTAGTTGGGCAACGATTCCCTGATGATTAGCCCCCCCGGTCAACTGGTCTAACCTGCGGGGTTCGACTTCATCAATCACAGCTCCATTGGCCTTGGCAGCCTGCAACAGGGTATGGAAGCGGGGATCGTAGCGTAGGCGCGAGATCACCCAGATGCGGTTGAGAGTGCGTTGACCTTCCAGAGCAGCCAGAACGGGGTGACGACCGTAGATCAGATCACTGCTCTGATCAGGGTTGCTCGGATCATGAGTGTGGTCGAATGGTGCATCGAGCGTGTCCTGCGTGACTGGCACCGCAGTGATGCCAGCAGAGGCCGGAGCAGGAATTACTTTTTTGCCTTTGCTAGGTCTGACGACTCGATCGCTTTCTGGGGCTTTGCGGAACTTATTGCCGCCTTTGCGATCGGCTGGTTTGCGGCTGCTGCGCAACTTAGGCATAGCTGATTTGCTCCCGGAACTGCGTTGACCAGAACTGCGTGGTTCGCCATCGTGGGGGCCAGCGGCATAGGACTCCGCTTTGCGCGATCGCCCCTGCCGTGATTCCCTGTTTTTCGAGCCGACAGGTCTGGATTTCCCGCCACGAGTAATCGGGGGCTTTCTGCGCCGGGGTTTCTCCGAAGGAGTGCGGTTGTCATCACGGTTTGTCATCGGAAATGCCTCCGGGCGATCGCAAAAAAATGGACTAGACGACTGCCTGAGTCGCTTATCCAGCATACCGAAGCGATCGCAAGATCGGCTCCCGACTTCCAATTGAATTCCAATTAAGGGGCGTTCGATCTTTAAAGTCGCGAAATCAAATCGCGAAATCGCGCCTTAAAATGATGAAGTTGCCGACCTATTCAGGCTTCTTTCGACCTTCAGCACACAAGGCAATGCGTATCTCCCTTAACTGGCTTCGAGAACTGGTAGACATCACTCTGTCTCCCCAAGAGTTGGCAGAGACCCTGACGATGGCAGGGTTTGAAGTAGAAGACATTGAAGACCGCCGGACTTGGGCCGATGGCGTAGTGGTTGGGCGGGTGCTGGAGCGGCAGCCCCACCCCAACGCCGACAAACTCAGTGTCTGCACAGTCGATATCGGGACAAGCCAGCCTTCCACAATTGTGTGTGGCGCAGCAAACGTGAGAGCCGACATCTATGTGCCTGTTGCCACTGTCGGAACCTTTTTGCCGAAAGTGGGAGAGGAGGGCTTGAAGATTAAGCCGCGCAAGCTCCGGGATGTTCCTTCAGAAGGGATGATCTGCTCTCTAGCAGAACTAGGGTTAGCCAAGGAGTCAGAAGGAATTCATATTTTTCCCCAGGCGAAACTCGAAGTCGGGCAGGACGTGCGGCCCTTGCTAGGGCTGGATGATGTCATTTTAGACCTGACTTCAACCGCAAACCGGGCAGATGCCCTCAGCATGGTAGGTATTGCGCGGGAAGTGGCAGCGTTGACGGGCAAGCCGTTGAAGTTGCCACAAGTCCCTGAAGTTGTTGTCAAGCCAGAGAGCAGTGAACTGGCAATTCGCATCACTGAAACCAACGGATGCCCAGTTTACATTGGCACCCTGATTGAGGGAGTAAAAATTGCGCCATCCCCGGAATGGTTGCAGCGGCGGTTGCAGGCAGCGGGTACTCGCCCCATTAATAACGTGGTCGATGTCACAAACTACGTCTTACTGGAGTGGGGACAACCATTGCACGCTTTTGACCGGGATCGCCTGCAGACGATTACTGCCAGCCAAGACCTGACGATTGGAGTGCGGTTTGCCCGCAGTGGTGAAGTGCTGAAGACTCTCGATGGCCAGGAGCGGTCTCTCTACGATTCCACCCTGTTGATCACCGCCAACGATATTCCAGTCGCCCTAGCAGGGGTCATGGGTGGAGAAGACAGTGAAGTCTTTAGCGCAACGACTAATTTGTTACTAGAGGCTGCCTGGTTTGACCCTGCCACCATTCGTCGCTCTGCCCGTCCCCATGCCCTCCGCACAGAGGCGTCATCGCGCTATGAGCGGGGGGTCAACCAAGCAGAGCTACCAATCGCGTGTCGTCGAGCTATTCACCTGATTCAGGAATTAGCCGGAGGGAGTGTGGGGGTGCAGGCGATCGCCGATGCCCGTCCGGGGCAATCCGTCCCTAGTCGCACTATCGAGCTACGCTTGGAGCGTGTCAACGCAGTGCTAGGGCCAGTCGTCCTAAGTCGTCACGGAGAAGAGGAGGAACTGGGAGAACTACAGGCTGACGATGTGGAGCGATCGCTCACGGCACTGGGCTGCGAACTGAAGCCAATCACTCCGGGTGAGGTGTGGTCAGTAACGGTGCCGCCCTACCGCTACCGCGACCTAGAGCGTGAGATCGACCTGATCGAAGAAGTGGCTCGCCTCCATGGGTTCAATAACTTCAGCGACACCTTGCCATCTGGCGACCTGCTCGGCTGCCTCTCGATTGAAGAAGCCATTACTCGCAAGGTGCATACCGCCATGAAAGCCGTTGGGCTGACGGAAGTGATGCATTATTCTCTCGTCAAGCCAAACGGCAGTGACCGCCAGATCACCCTGGCGAATCCGCTATTTGTTGAATATTCCGCGCTCCGCACCGAACTGCTCACTGGGTTGATCGATGCCTTCCAGTACAACCTGGAGCAGGGGAATGGCCCCCTGAACGCCTACGAAATTGGGCGAGTCTTCTGGCGGGAAGAGGAGGGCTTGGACGAAATGGACATGGTTGCTGGGATTATGGGAGGTGACCCCTTCCGGGGGCGCTGGGTCAACAGTGGGCGTGAGCGACCGATGACCTGGTTTGAAGCCAAGGGCATGCTGGAAAGTGTTTTTCAGAAATTGGGGCTGAGCGTGGAATACCAGCCCGATCGCCGCAACGAGTTGCTACATCCCGGACGAACGGCCTCCCTTTGGGTCCAGGGCGATCGCCTTGGCACCTTTGGTCAACTGCACCCCCAAGTCCGTCAAGAACGGGGACTCCCTGAAGCAGTCTATGTGTTCGAGATGAGTCTGGAGGTGTTAATTGACCACCTCGACCGGGAAGAACTGATCACCCCTATCTTCAAGCCCTATTCCCCCTTCCCAGCCTCTGATCGCGACATCGCCTTCTTTGCCCCGCTTGAGTTCTCCGTGGCCGAGATTGAGCGGGCAATTCAACAATCAGCCGGGGCACTGCTTGATTCGGTGGAACTGTTTGATGAATACCGGGGAGAACACGTGCCGGCGGGCAAGCGCAGCTTGGCGTTTCGGTTGGTCTATCGGGCAAGCGATCGCACCCTCACTGATGCCGACGTTGACCCAGTGCACCAGAAAGTGCGCGAAGCCTTAGAAGAAAAATTCCAAGTGACCCTGAGAAGCTAAACCATGAGAAGCCAGACAACTCAACAGACCAGCTAATGGGGAAAGACTCCCCCAGGATGATCCGTGAAACTCAAATCTCCGATGCGTTAGGCGGTAGCCGTAACGCATCCTCCGGTGAATGCATTCGGGTACATTATTTAATGGCAAAGATTTAATGGCAAAGCCCTTGAGGGCAACTCGTCGTCAATCATCGTCAATTAGGGGTTGTTAATCAGCCTGGGAATTCGGAGTGCAAGGGTTGCACCCGCGACTGGGGGCGTTATCCTCACGTCTGACTGAGTTTTATGGCCAAACCCTATTTGTGAATCACTCCAAAACTCGCACGATAGTTCGTCACGATAGATTGTACAGAAGGGCGATGGGGGACTTGTCCACACGGGGGCAACGCCCTTTGATCTCCATCTGTTGCCCTTATTTTTAACGTCAGCTCTGGTTAAGCGGGTTTTGGGGCACCGCGCCGGGCGTGGTGCCCCAAAACCCTTGCTGTTCCGTGCGCGTCGCGCACGGAACAGCAAGGGTTTCAGCTTATCCCGAATTCACGTTATTTTTAGCATTGGCACAACAGCACTTAGGAAAGAAACGATGCCGAAGTATGTGATGTGGGGAAGTTACTGCGAGAATGTCGTCGAAAAACGCGCTCCCTACCGCCAAGCCCACCTCGATCGCCTGACTGTTTTGAAGCAGGAAGGCTCACTCGTTACCCTGGGGCCAACTCAGGACTTAACCAAGGTCTTTGGAGTATACGAAGCCCCCGATGAGGCAACTGCTCGCCGCCTCGTGGAGGAGGACCCTTATTGGCAGCATGGCATCTGGACAGACTACGACCTGAAGGAGTGGATCCAGGCGTTTTAAGGAGAACACCAATTTAACCAGGGGTGTTGCGTATTGGGCAGACAGCGTTGAACAGGAATCAGCGAATTCCCGTGGGACGCAGAGCATTCGCACGGGCAAGCATATCCCCCTTATGATGAGAGCAGAGCGATCGCCCACTCATATCCCCATGACCTTGCGACAAAACACTACTGCCGCCTCAATATCACTTGTCTGCTGAGGATAGGCAAGCGGCGGACGGTCGATCACCAACAGTTTGACCCCTAGTTCTGCGGCTACTTGGCGCTTCACATTCTCACCGCCAGGAGTGCCCGAAGCCTTGGTCACTACTAGCGAAATGTGCCAGTGTTGCCAGAGCGATCGCTCCAAATCTGCGGAAATCGGAGGACGCAACGCAATCAGACGGTCGGGCGTGAAGCCAGCGTCTAGAGCGGCGGTCAGGGCTGCTTGGGAGGGCAGAATGCGAGCAAAGAGCGTGGCCTTGGCTTGCCAGGGTTGAAACAAACGGAGCCAACGGTAGCCTAGGGTGAGGAGGACGCGCTGACCCAGCAGCAGGTCAGTGGCGAGCAGGTGGGGCAGTGAGGGGATAGAGGAGTCGGTAGGTGAAGCAAGGGAGCCGTGAACAGAAGGGCGTTCGAGGCGGAGGTAGGGGAGGTTGTGACGTTGGGCAGTGGCGATCGCTAGTTGTGAGACCTCTGTTGCAAAGGGATGGGAGGCGTCAACGATGGCAGTGATGGCGTGGTCTTGCAGGAAGAGGGGGAGGCGATCGGGGGTGAGTTTGCCAACGTGGATTTGTAGAGAGGGAGCCGCTGGGTAGAGGGAGCGAGCGCTCTCTGTCGTGACGGTGATGATGCAGGGAATAGCAAAGGCCACGATTGCCCTTGCCAGTGAGGCGCTTTCCTGGGTGCCGCCAATTAGCCAGAGATGAGGAGTAGGGTGGGGCGCTGCCATTCCCTAACTGAACTTGACTTTATAGAGTTGAAAGAGTTCACCAGGTTGCGTTTTTATCACTTTGCCCCCAGCGTCTTTAACGAGTGCCGACCAGGCGGTCAGGGGTTCTAGCCATGCTTCGCTGCCCAAATAGGTTTCGAGAATCGCCCAGTTTTCTGCCAGGGGAGACTCAGGATTAAGTACATCAAAGACAAAAATGCCATCGGGTTTAAGAACGCGTTTCACTTCAGCCAACACCAGCTTCCAGTAGTCTAGCGGGTAGTAGCAGCTAAAGCCTGTGGCGATCGCCCCATCAAACACGGCATTCTCATACCCCAACTGGTGCGCTGCTCCCAGCTTGACGCCCTTAAACAATTTGGAATTAAGCTGCGGGCCACGCGCGTTCAATCCGTCTGCGGCAACGCTGCAAATTTCCTGGCCATAGAAGAAAGCGTCCCAGTCGCGCCAGGGGTAGATCAGAAAACTCACGCCGCAGCCAATATCTAGCCAGCGCTCGCCCTTCTTGGGTCTGGCCATTTCCCAGAAGGGAGAGGCCGCTTTAGGCGCCAGAATTCCCGCTACCTTCTCCTGATAAATGGGCAGGGCTTTGACTTCGTCGGGCAAGTCAACTGTTTCGCCACGATACTCTCGGTTAAAGCGTTGGGCAATTGCCGCTAGCGTAGGCTGCCAGGGATCTCCCGGTTGAGCGGCCAGAAAGTTAGCCAAACCAGTGCCTTGCCCCCCAGCCCCCGGTTCTCGTGAGTTCCCCTTTGCCATAGGCGATCGCTCCTGCTGCCGTTTTAAGTTATGAAGCATACCCAGATTCAATAGATCATATCTTTCTAAAACTCCAGCAATTCTCAGTAACGAACATGACACATCCTACAGCGGGTATATGGTTGAATGGCCCCGTCCTAAATTTCGGCTCGAATGGTGAAGGAATAGTCTCCACCGGGTTCTAGTTGATAGTCACAACGCTCTAAAAAACGTTCTAGTGGTTCTTTAATCAGCGCGCGACCGAGGGATGGTTCAACTACCAGTTCCCCCTGGCGAAACCGCCACTGAAATTGCCACTCGTAGGAATTGGCACGCACTTCTCCCTCGATTCTGCCCTGCTGCCAGGACTGGTGGGTAATACGGACGTAGGCAGTCGTTTGGGGCAGACGTTTAGAACTCACAGAAGTTTTCCAACTTTTTCTAACGCTTCTTCTATTTATGGAACAGAGTTGTCAGGGGTTCAAGTTTTGCCTGAACATTAGGCCTCCTACATGAGTGCTTGCTGAAGCGTGTGGATCCTTGTATGGCGCGGCTGCACAAGAATCCACACACAACCAGGCAGAACGTCGTTTTTTCCTGCTCATCGTCTCGGTTGAGCAGCAGTGGCTGTTCCGGCAAAACATCACACTCCAACGACTCGGTTATTGTAAAGGCTCATGGCCTTCTCTATGCCTTGTTTTAAGCTAAGTTCGATGGCATCTACCGAGAGTTGCAACACTTCAGCAAGAATGGGAGCTTCTGCTTTTGAGAACTGTCCCAGAACGAAGGAAACAGTATCTTTCTCAGTATCGGGAAAGAAATCTTTAGGTTTACCAATACCGATGCGGAGACGGGGAAAGTTCTGCGTACCGAGGTGGGCGATCGCCGACTTCATCCCATTGTGGCCTCCAGCAGAACCCGAGAGACGCAGGCGTACTCGTCCTAGGGGGAGATCCATGTCATCGTAGACCACCAAGACGGATTCAGGGGCGAGCTTGTACCAGTCAGTGACCGCACGAATTGACTGGCCTGACAGGTTCATATAAGTCGTGGGCTTAAGGAGACGCACTCTTGAACCAGCGCCCCACCCTTCGCCAAAGAAGCCCTGAAACTTACGAGTTTCAGCAAGGGCAATTTGCCAGCGCTGTGCCAACGCATCCACCAGCATAAAGCCGACATTATGACGGGTCTGGTCATACTTGGCTCCAGGGTTGCCTAGTCCCACAATTAGTTGAGGGATGACCTGTTGATTTGTCTTTTGATCTGTCATGCCACTGGTAATTCAATCAGCGCTTTGCTGGCTAGCCAGGCATCGGCAATCTAGGGAGTTGGCGACCAAATCACAAAGCGACGCGTGTAAAAATAAAACCTTTTGGCTTGGGTAAACCTTTGATCCGTAGACACACTAAAAGATGGGCTGAAGTCCCGTTCAACCCATCCCTCGATCACATGTTCAGGCCACTAAGTGGGTTGCGAAGGGGTTGCAGCGTCTTCCTGAACAGGGGTAATGACTTCAGGTTCAACCATTTCGGTTGACTCAGGGGTGTCCAGAGTGGAAGCGAGGGCTTTCTGGGCAGGTGGCTCGATCTTCGCTTCCATTGGGGCATTCATAGCCTTTTCTAGTTGCTCAGCTTCCTTCTTGAACTCGTCTTGAAACTCGCGTGACGCCTCTTGGAAGCCCCGGATTGCCTTGCCCAAACTGCGTCCGATCTCTGGCAACTTCTTGGGGCCAAAGATCAGCAGTGCCACAACAAAGATCAATGCCATTTCTGGCAAACCAATCCCAAAAATATTCACAACACCGCCTCCTGAAACTGCGCCAATACCAGACCCCAAGATGTTGGGTTATGCGAATCTGGCATCGATGCTCTATTTTCCTCAAGTATACGTTAACGCGAATTCGATAAGCGCCACCTAATCCCGCTGTGACACTGCTAAGCCGCAGTCTTTTGCAAAGTTAGGATATCCCCGCTGATATAGGCTAACGTGAATTCGGGATACGCTGAAACCCTTGCTGTTCCGTGCGCGACGCGCACGGAACAGCAAGGGTTTTGGGGCACCGCGCCCGGCGCGGTGCCCCAAAACCCGCTTAACCCGAACTGACGTTAGGCTATGAAGCGCAGCTAGAGAAACTGTAGGCTTACAGCCAGTCTTGCTTGAGCTAGTCACAGTTAATTTCTGCGAGCGACTCACGGAGTGTGGCCCTCACAAACAACTGAGTTTCACACCACTGAGAATTGCTGCAAACACCAAAGCAGACCACACTAGGCGTGTGGTCTGCTGAGCAGAAACAGAATCAATGCATTACTGGAGGCTTTTCCAATCAACATCCACCCCTTCGATCAGGAGCGAAGAGTTGTAAACCTGAAGGATGATTAACAAAAAGACAAAAAACAGAAGCATAAAGACGCCCATAAGCAGCGTCGTACCCCAACCGGGAACCACCTTTCCATACTCCGCATTCAAGGGGCGGAGGACATCTCCCAACCAAGTCCGTTGTGCCATGACTAAACCTGATATCAACTGGTCGTTTAACTTTCCGTAATACACCTTAAGGGATCACGGGGGTTTCCTAATCAGATTACCGAAAACTGTCTCATAAAAAAAGAGCAATCGCCCCCAGAATCGTGATTTGACTTCATCAAGATTCGTGAAGGAGAAGTCACAGGGCGATCGCTTTTTCTGCAAGGAAAATTAATTAACTGGCATTTTCCTGAATGATTTAAGTTGTGTAAAATTCTGGATAAGTTCTTCTTAAAAGCATCGGAGGAAACGGGTCGATTGCCCCTGTCTACTCCTAGAGCAGAAGAAGCTGCACGTTGCTTGAGAGGGATATCAAACTGACAGCGATGTCGAGGTTTGCCCCTCGTGTTTCTCGCCTTCCTTCCCAATCAAATCCTGGCAAAGCACGATGACAGGGTTTTGGATTTGCCGTTTTAGCTTGCAGAAGTCTGGCAGTGCCATGCATTCAACTGGTTGCCTGCTTCGTTCCCTGTTTAAGTTGGTGTCAGATTTAACAGATTCAGTTTCAACTCTCTTTTTCCTCTGAAGGCAGAATTCCAGCGCTGCTCACAGCTTACAGGCTAAGGGTGCTATCAATTCAAGTCAGATCGTCTCCCAACGGTCAGGCTGGCCCTTCTATCGACTCCCTATCTAGGTGGTGGGGGTAGCCACAGTCAACCCTATGCCTACCTATGTCTACAGTATGTCTCATCGTGTTGATGATACGCCCTTGGTCAAGATGAAGCAAACACTTCACAGAACACGGTTTCTAAGCGCTTTAGCAGAATTTTATGGTTTCCCTCAAGTCCTCTATTCCGCAGCACCATACCGGTTTCAAGCAGGTCGTGACGCTAGCCAAAGACTGGGAATTTCGCTGCCTATGTATATCTGGAGCGTGGCGAATCCTACCCCCAGACGCCCAAGCTTGGTGGCTTGAATTTGAAGATGACCACTGGGTGTTGTTTGTCGGAGACGTTGCCCAAATTCGCTTGCAGGAGAGGGAGGCGATCGCTTTTTTACGGCGGCGAGCGCAATAGCCCCCTGTGGATGAATCGGTACATGCATTGGAGCATGGTTCGTCCAGTCAATTGTCTACGAATGGGCACAGCACTTCTCAGCATGAAAATCAGATGCCCAAAATGAGAATTACTGGAATGGCCAGCAGAAAGCTGAAAATTCCTGGAGAATAGAAAGAAGCAAACCCTTATTCCTTAAGTCCGCTTATGGAGCCTGCAACTGTTTTGAGCCTCTCTGTGGCGATCGCTCTGGTGGCTATTACCGGAGCTGCCCTCTACACCTCCTTTGGTCCTCCCTCAAAAGAACTAGACGATCCCTTCGAGGATCACGAAGACTAGGAACACGCACTTTTAGCATTTTTAATTTGGAATTTGGATGATTTCGGGAAGCAAGGGCGGCTTTACTGCGCTTACTTGCCGAAATCGTCTTTTTTTGAATCCCCAATTTTATAGAAACATGAATTTGGGATCAGCTAAAACCCCTGCTGTTCTGTGTGCGACGCATATGGAACAGCAAAGCTTGTGGGGCGACGCGCACGACTCGGTGCCCCACAAGCCACTTAACCCAAACTGACGTTAACCAAACTGACGTTAACAACGTTGCACACTGCTGTAAGCGCACCACTGGCAATGGATCTGCGAGACGCCGACCTTGCCCTAACATTCGTTCGGCGCTTCCGGCTTAATTCTTAGTCTGCCAGTATTTATAGATGGCATAGGCCATCGTAACCACTCCCGTCACGATGCACTTCTCGTCTACATGAAACTGAGGATGATGCAGGGGATAGTTGGGTTTGTCGTCGAAGGCAACCCCCAAGCGAAACATCGTTCCAGGTGCGTGGTCGAGATAGAGCGAAAAATCCTCTGCACCTAGGGAGGGTTCCAGCAAAATTTGGACGCGATCGCTCCCCCATGCCTCCGAGGCAGCTGCTTCCACTAGTTGCGTTAGGTGCAGGTCGTTTTGCACCGAAGGAACCCCACGACGGTAGTGCAGTTCGTACTTAGCACCATAGGTCTGACAGACGTTGGCAACGATTTGTTCAATCCAGGCCGGTAAAGCAGCGCTCGTTTCAGGGTGGAGCGATCGCACTGTCCCTGTCATCCGTACCTGATCCGCAATGACATTCGGGGCGCGGCCTCCCTGGATCTGTCCAATAGTCAGGACAACCGGACGGAGCGGGTTCTGTGTCCTGCTGATGGCCTGTTGCAGGTTTGTCACAACCTGGGAAGCAATCCAAATAGCATCGATCGCTTCGTGCGGACGCGCCCCATGCCCTGACTCACCAATCACCGTAATTTCTAGATCGTCCGCCGCTGCCGTTAGCGCTCCATAACGAATGCCTACCGACCCTGCCGCGATGGTGGGGAACACATGGACACTAAAAATTGCGGTCACCCCTTGCATAACACCATCCCGGATCATCCAACTAGCCCCCTGAGCGGTTTCCTCAGCCGGTTGAAATAAAAACCGCACCGTACCGGGTAGGGGAATGCCTAATTGTGCCAGAATCATGGCCGTTCCCAGGCCAACGGTCGTATGCACATCATGGCCGCAGGCGTGCATCAGCCCGATCTGTCGTGAGGCAAACTCCAATCCGGTACGTTCCTGGATCGGCAGAGCATCCATATCAGTGCGAACCGCTAGCAGCCGAGCATCTTCCCCTATTCCCGGCAACTCTCCGACTACCCCTGTCTTGCCCACTAACTCCTGAACTTGTAGCCCGCAGGAGGAAAGCACGCCTGCAACGTAAGCTGCCGTCTGGTATTCCTGCCCACTTAACTCCGGGTGGCTGTGCAGATGACGACGAATTTCAATCAGACGAGGGGCAAGGTTTGCGGCAAGATCTTTGATTTGGCTCAGCATTACCAGGACACAGGGAAGAACTGATCTCCATAATAAAGAAATGTAAAAAGTAACTTACTGATCTTGCTAAAAACTTTGCTTTTAGGGCAAGAGATTTAGCGTTCCTTCAGAAATCTCTTGACACACCTCATACAGAATCCGTCTGTAGAGTAGCAGTTTGTCGTGGTGTAAACCGTGCGCTGCGCGCACGGTTTACACCACGACAAACCGACTCAATAACCGACGCAGTCGGTATCATAGGGCGCTAGGCGCTCATGATGTAGAAAACTGTTTGTGGGAAACCCCGCGCAGCGAGGTTTCCCACAAACAGCCTTGCCCTAGCCTATGAGCATAGCGCTATAAAACGGCTCCTTTAAGGACGGGTTCTGTATCCCAACAGATGGAGGGCAAGGGATAACATTCCTTTGCCCTCCATCTGTCGCCTTAGTTTTTGGAATTGGTGTCCAGCTTGGAGTTGAGCACTCAAGATAATCAGCGTTGCAGACACAACAAGCGTTGCAGACATGCTTTCAGAGTGCATTTGCAGGGCTTCATGCCGGATAGGTCTGATTGATGCGATCGCCTACCAGAAGCCTCGTTTTCCGCTGGGGTGAACCGTTGCCCAATTTGTCCGAGCGAGAGAGAGTTGCTCATCAGAAACCTTTGCCCCCGTTAGGTCAGCTCCACAGAGATTGGCACCGCGCAAATTGGCGTTACTCAGGTAGGCATAACTCAAATCTGCGCCACGCAGATCGGCTCCCTGCAAATCAGCATGACTCAAGTATGACCGGGCGAGATTGGCATTGCGCAGGTCAGCCTGACTCAAACTGGCCCGACCAAAATCGGCACTGGTGAGGTTAGCCCCCTGCAATTTGACTTTATGCAATTTGGACTGGTGGAAGTTCGCACCCGCCAGCGTCACCTTAGCCAAATTGAGTTGGCTGAGGTCGTGGTAAGTAAAGTCGCGCTTGCCCTTGGCATAGGCAGCCAGCAAAACATCTGCAGATAACTTTGGGTTACTGCCATTCGCTGGGGGGCGACCTGAACCGCCTGTATTTCCTGTGCGAGTGCGCTCCATCGTCATCGAGACTGGTTTGGCAGGCACCGGTCGCCGCCCGCCGCTACTCGCCACCCCAGCCGAGTCCATGCCAGTTCTGGCGTTGCGGGCACGAATTGCTGCCGCCATGCGGGCAGTTGGTGACGAGGGGAGCATTGCTTCACTAAAATCGCCTGTTGCCGCAGAGCTATAGTCGGAGGAGCGCTGTGGATTGGCTCGCGCCGGCTTCACCATACTCTGTGCCAGACTGTCTAGATAGGGTTCTAAGTCGAGTGCCCGCAGGACATCGTTGGCATGTTGGAAGCGATGACGCACGGAAACTTCGAGCATCTTCCGGAGCACACTAGCGAAGTGATCACTGACGTGAACCTGCTCTAGCCACATCAACTCCCCCGTCGCCGGGTCGTAGTCTATGTCCTTAGGAGACTTGCCAGTCAACAAATAGATGCAGGTGACTCCCAAGGCGTAGATGTCACTTGCATAAACAGGACGCATGGCCATCTGCTCTGGCGGTGCATAACCAGGCGTGCCAATCGCATACGCTGTCAAGGCGGTTTGTTCAGAGGCACCTGCACGGGTAGGATTGACCTGATCTTTGACGGCTCCAAAGTCGATCAGGACCAGTTTTTTGTCTTGAGAGCGGCGGATCAGATTGGCGGGCTTAATGTCGCGGTGGATCACCTGATTGGAGTGGATGTACTGCAACATGGGCAGCACTTCACTGAGAAATTGCTTCACCCCAGCCTCACTGAAGGGGCCGTTCTGCTTAACCTCTTGCTGGAGGGTCAGACCACTGATAAATTCTTGGACTAGATAAAACTCCTGATTTTCTTCAAAATAATCTAGTAGGCGGGGCACCTGCGGATGATTCCCAATTTTGCCCAGGGTTTTCGCTTCTCGCTTAAACAAATCCCGCGCCATTTGCAGCACATGGGGGGAAGACGCTGCCGGTCGTAGCTGCTTGATGACACAGTAGGGACTGCCCGGAAGAGACTCGTCCTTAGCGAGATAGGTTGCTCCGAAGCCGCCATGCCCTAGTTGTTGAGCGACACGGTAGCGATCGCGCAACAACAACTTTGAGCCACAGGCCTGACATAGCTCGGTATGGGTCAAGTTTTCCGGGTGAGGACAGGCGGGGTTAAGACAGTAGCTCATTCGGCACCACTCAAGAGATCGACCGCCAGGTAGTCGTGTCTGGGTCGAGACAACGTCCCCTTAACATGCTTTGCTTCTATTATCTTTCCAAGAATCGAGCCTTTGGACTGCAAATCTTGCGGGAAATCCCTTGAAGAATTGCTAAAGTTGTTCTGTTTCTGCTGGAAAAATCGATAAAAGCCCATAGATCCAAGGCAGATCCAAGGGGACTCATGGGAACGAATTTTAACCGGAGTAGCAGGCGATCGCCAGAGTCTCTTTCCCCACACTCAGACCATCAGTCAGAAGAGCCGTCGCCTTTTCCCTTTGCATAATCTTCTCCCTTTGCATCGCAATAGATAGCACCGCAGAATTGCTGAAGACGGGGGCCGAGGGGAAAGACCCCCTGCGTGAGAACATGTCTCCACAGCCCCGACAACCAGCACGGCCAAGTGCCATCACCACTGCCTCTAAATACTGGGCGACGAAGCTCTATTCCTTCTTTCCAAGAGTGACCAACTTTTCCGGTCGATTTACACCAATTCCAGCAGCAATGCTCATTGCTGCTGGAATTGGTGCTAGTGGTTGAAAGCGCAAAGCCCAACCAGCGGGAGTTCCCTAAGGAACGTCAGTTCTGGTTAAGAGGGTTTTGGGTCACCGCGCCGGGCGCGGTGACCC
>DVEB01000246.1 GCA_015295905.1 Synechococcales cyanobacterium M55_K2018_004 | reverse complement strand
GGGGCACAGCGTGCCCCCACACAACGTCACTAGAACTATCAGACGCTCTGATCGCAAGTCCCAAAATTAAGGCAACAGATGGGAGCAAGGGAGCGTTGCCCCCGCGTGGGAACGTTTCCCCGGCGTTGCTTAATCCAAATATGATGTTTTGAGTGAGGGGCGCACTCCGTGCGCCCCTCACTCAAAACATCACTGACTAAACCAGCAACGCCTCTGTATCCACCATCAGGGCATGACCAGGGCAATTTTTCCGGTGACGTGCCCTGTTTCCAACAGTCGATGGGCTGCGATCGCCTCCTCTAGCGGGAAGGTGTGGGAGAGTTTAATTTGCAAGTCGCCCTTATCAAACAGCCGCGCACACTGCTGCAAAATTTTGGCCTGATCCGCCTGGGCATCGGGGAGGGTTTGCAGCATGGGAGTGAGCATCAGTTCAAAGCTGATGCGGAGATTGCGATCGCGAGCAGTTTTCCAGTCCGTCTTGCCTTCGGGTGCAAGGATGGTCACCACATCACCGTAGATCCGCGTCGCCGCAAAGGACTGAGAGAGGATTTTGCCCCCCACTGTATCTAGGCACAGGTCTACCCCCTCGCCGTTGGTCCAGGACAACACCGCCTTAACAAAATCAGTTTTGCTGTAGAGGATGGCTTGGTTTGCCCCAAGGCTATAGACCAACCCTGCCTTTTCCTCGTTGCTCACTGTCGTGCAGATAGTTGCTCCGGTCAGGCGGGCCAGTTGCACTGCAACATGCCCGACCCCGCCTGCTCCAGCATGGATGAGTACCTGTCGTCCCGCCTCCAGCCGCCCCCGGTCGTAGAGGGATTCCCAGGCGGTGATCAGCACCAAGGGAGCCGCTGCCGCTTCGGCAAAGCTTAAGCAGGCTGGCTTGTGGGCCAAACATCGTTCGTCTACGACGGCATATTCTGCGTAGGTTCCAGGATGGGCACCCAGGCCCCCATGACAAAAGTAGACCTCCTCACCGATGTGGAATTGACGCACCTTTGGCCCCACTGCCTCAACAATTCCGGCGCCATCACAGCCCAAAATGGCGGGCATTTGCTTGGGAAAGAAAGTCCCCCGCTTGCGCAGTTTGGTATCGATGGGGTTGACTCCCGCTGCCTTCAACCGTACTAGCACCTCTGTCTCTTTCTGGATGCGAGGTTCTGGAACATCCTGCACTTGCAACACTTCAGGACTGCCAGCAGCAGACATGACAACAGCTTTCACGGCACCTTCCCATAATGACCTTCAGCTAACAGCATATAGCGGCTTGCAGTGGTGTGGTCTGTGCACACACCACTCAACTTATGCAACATTCACGTTAACCCAGAAGAGCCACAACCTCACACGCAGAGAAGAAGGTCCCCTGGGAGAGCAGAACCCTAGAGTGCTTTTTCATAGATGCGATAGGTCTTGTAGATTTTGCCGCCGGAGGCTTCGATTAATTTGCGAGACGGATAGTTGTCTTCGAATACCCAAGAGAGTTCCGCCTGTCTGTAGGGTTTGCCTTTTTGGATGCCGCCTCTCATGCCCAAATAGATCAGCGCTAGGGGCACCATTTTACGGCGAAATTCTGGTAGGGAGGCGATCGCCAGCACCCGTCCTTGATCAATCTGACGACGAAACCAGAGAAACTTGAGGATGCCCAACCAGTCTAACTTGCCGTTGACATGCTTTAAGGCGATGTTGTAGTCTGGCAGGCCCATCCAGAAACCAATCATTTCGCCCTCGTATTCCGCGACGGGAAATACATCAGGGTCTACCAGGCTTTGCAGAGATTTGGCCTCCTCCAAAAATTCCGCCTGGGTGCGGGGCGTCGAACTCCAGTTGGGTGCAAAGGCTTTGTTGAACAGGTTGTAGAGGGCGATGCAGTCCTGCTCAAACGCCTTACCCTTAGTATGAATCGGACGGAACGTAACACCCGATTTACAGGCAATCCGGTAGGCTTTCTCAAACTCCTCCGGCAGCGTGGAGCTGAGCGGAAAGATATAGGCGTAGGCATCTTTGGCCTTCGTAAAGCCGAACTGTTCGGTGAAGGTGGGGTAATAGGCGGGGTTGTAGGGCATCATGATCATCGGCGCTGTATCAAAGCCATCCACCAGGAACAGACAGCCGTTGTGGGTCGAAAGGTTAATCGGGCCGCGCACACGGGTCATGCCCTGCGATCGCAGCCATGCCTCGGCCACCTGAAACAAGCCCGCTGCCACAGCACTCTCTTCAATGCACTCAAAGTAGCCAAACAGACCAATCTTTTCTCCCTCCCGTTCGATCAGGCGATCGTTTACTGAGGCTACAATCCGTCCGACGGCTTCTGTACCATTTTTGCCAAAACGAGTAGCAATGAACCGCTGCAAGCGACCGTACTGGAAAAAGGGGTTGTCTGGCTGAAAGGTCTTTGCAACACTACTGCGGATCGGCGGCACCCAGTTGGGATCGTTAGCGTAGACGAGTTTGGGCACATCCAGAAATAACTCGGCATCACCGGGAGTTGTGACCGGACGGATCTGAACGTCCCCTACAGTCTGGAAGAGATTAGTCATGGCACAAAGCAAGGCACAAGGCAGGAGTTGCCCCTCAGTGTACAGGAAGTCTCTTACGGTCAAAAACGCATGACAGCAATTTCTTTTATGCTAAACTGACGGCAAAAATTGGCCTAGTTTGGGTAGAAATCCCGTCCAGCAAGCTTTTCTCCCTCCTAATTCACCTCCTTACCCCGCCTCCTCTTCTTATATGCGTTTCCTGCACTCTCTTCGTGGTTGGCTCCCTATCGTCGCGGTGGCTCCGCTGGTGAGCTTGGTGGCCCCAGCGGCGATCGCTCAGCGAGTCTTGGAGGGACTGCCCCCACCCCCAGCGTTGCCTCCCGCTGACCAGTACTCTGCGCCAGCCAATGTCAACGTCCCCGGCATGGCACCAGCTCCAGCGCCTGCCCCAGCCCCGGCGCCGCAGTCCCGCCCTGCCCCCACCCGTCCAGAGCGAGGACGGGCAAACCAGCGTCCCTCCAGCCAGCGAGCACTCGTGGTCTACGGTGATAGTCCACTATTGCTCAGCCAGGTGCAACAAATCATCCCAACTGCGGCAATCCAGGAGTTTCGAGGGCAGCGGTTGATCTACGTCGGCACTTTTAACAACGACATTGAGTTGCGGAACCAAGTAGTGGCGTTGCGATCGCAGGGCATTGAACCCGAAGTGTTACAGCTTAGGCCCAACGAAGTCGTCCAAGCTAGTGTGCCCACCCAGCCTCCCATTCCTGGTACAGATGACCTGCTGCCTGTGACCCCTGTGCCTCGCGAAGTGGTGTTTGGACAACAGCCTAGGTTTGACAGTGCAGCCGTTACCACTCAGACCAACTTCTCAGAACCCGACAACCGGGCTTACTTTATTGTCATACCAGGCGATCGCACGGAACTGGGTGCCATTGGCACCCAGATCATTCGCTTGGGACAGGGGTTTGCGATCGCTCAACTGGTAGAAGAACGCGACGACCGACGGGGTGCCCATGTGCGCGTGGGGCCATTTACCAGTCGGGGCGCTGCTGAACGCTGGAACCGATATCTGCGAGATTTTGGAATGAATGCACGGGTCTATTATCGACGCTAAAATTCTCAGCCACCGGGATGCCCACATTCAACGCTACGCAGTCACTGCCCAGCAAATGGGGGATATTGAAGCGCGTGTGTTTGCCGCTGGGATGCCCGTTGCAGCCCTGATGGAAAAGGTGGCAGGACGAATCACCCAACGGATTACGCATTTGTATCCGGATCCATCCACCCCTATGGGAATTCTGGTGGGGCCAGGCCATAACGGCGGAGATGCCCTAGTCGTTGCCAGAGAATTGCATCTACAGGGTTATCCTGTAAGGATTTTTCGTCCCTTTGAGCGGCTGAAGGAATTGACGGCAGCCCATGCCCAGTATGCGGCAAGTTTAGGCATTCCGGCCAGCGATCGCCCTGAAATTGTCGCCGACTGCGAGGTGCTGATCGATGGCCTGTTCGGCTTTGGCCTAACACGACCACTGGAGGGGGCGATCGCCCAGTCCATTGCTGAAATCAACGCCTGGCAAAAGCCCGTCCTCAGTATCGACCTGCCTTCGGGCATCCATACCGACACCGGGGCAGCCTTGGGCACGCCCCTCCGCGCCCACCATACCTTTTGTCTGGGCTTGTGGAAACGAGCTTTTCTGCAAGATCAGGCGCTCCCCTTTGTCGGCACTACAGAACTGATCGACTTTGGCCTGCCTCTAGCGGACATTGAAGCTGTGCTAGGGCGGGCGATGCTCGATGAGCCGGAGTTGCAGCGCATCACTCCAACCGTTGCCCTCTGCCAACTGCCCCTGCCACGGTCTCCGATTACCCAAAAATATCAAGAAGGTCATGCCCTGCTCATCTGCGGCTCTCGCCAATATACTGGGGCAGCACTGCTGGCAGGACTCTCGGCTCGTGCTAGTGGGGTGGGGATGCTGACGATTGCTGTCCCAGAGGCGATGCGATCGCTCGTAGTGGCCCAAATCCCGGATGCCTTGGTGGTGGGCTGTGAAGAAACCTCCGAGGGGGCGATCGCGTGTCTGCCAGCCGCTGTTGATCTGAGTCGGTTTCAGGCCATCGGCTGCGGCCCCGGCCTCACCCCTAGTGCGATCGATGTGGTGAAGCAGGCCCTCGCTGCCCCAGTGCCCCTGGTCCTCGATGCCGATGGCCTTAACATTCTGGCCTCCCTAGACGCGGTGGCAATGCTGCGTCAACGCCATGCCCCTACCGTTTTGACACCGCATCCGGGAGAGTTTCGACGGCTATTTCCTAGCCTCGCTGAAGTGATGGGCGATCGCTTGCGGGTGACTCAGCAGGCCGCCCAGGCCAGTGGGGCGATTGTGTTGTTGAAGGGGGCGAGGGTGGCGATCGCCTCCCCTCAAGGAAAAATCTGGGCCAACCCAGAAAGCACGCCAGCCTTGGCACGGGGCGGCAGTGGCGATGTGTTAACTGGCTTAATCACAGGACTACTGGCACAAAATAGCCTCCGCGCCCGGCCACCTGAGCAAAGTGTGCAAACTGCAACTTGGTGGCATGCCCACGCAGGACGGTGGGCAGCACACAAACGGACTGAAATCGGCGTCGATGCCAGTACGTTGCTGCAAACCCTGATTCCCAGCCTTCAAGACTTCCATTTCACGTGAAAGACACGAAGCCCCCGACACCCCGCACAGCAAAGTTTCCCACAAAACGCGTTTTCCATCATGAGCGCGTAGCACCATACAAGACGTGCCCCACTAATACGGAATCCGTTGCTTATAGGGTCGGTTAGTTTTTGGTAGAACGCCCGCTGCGCGGGCGTTCTACCAAAAACTAACTGCTGCTTTACAGGCGGATTCCGTATAAGACGTGCCCCACAAAAGAAGAAAAAGCCAGACTAGCTGAAACTCCGAGACTCTGCTTGTAAATCAGTTGTGCGCCTGAATTTACAATCGAAATTCTGGATTTCAGACAGTCTGGCTTGGTTCCAGGCTGTTAATCATTCAGAGAGGGCGAACGAGCTTCTGGAGAACACAACGTCTCCCTCTCTGAAGTCTGTTGCATTCACCACTACAACAGACAAGGTGATGCCCCCTGATTCCTTACGCCTGTTGCATTCACCACGACAGCAGGCGAATCATACACCCGATTTCGACCTAACAAGGTTCCCCTAAACGGGGGTCAACAAGATGCACCCTGTTCGACTTTCGACACAAAGGGAGTTGCGCCAAAATAAAGCCCCACGATGTGCTATGACTACCGCCTCACACATCCGACGGCGGGGACATGATTTAATGGCAAATCCCTCAGGAGACGGAGATGCAACCCTGATTTTGAACCAGGAGATAGAGAGGCACCCAGATTCACACTTTGTGTGGAGTGATGAGACATGAAAGTCATGAATCGCTCCAAAGGAACTTTCACGGGACATAGAATGACCCAGAATGAAGCTGTTAATCGACTCTTATCGATTCATGCATTCATCGCCTGATTTGATGAATGCATTCAATCAAACTTCATCCTGTTATTGTCATTTTCTGCATCCTTCAAAATTATAGCATGAAAGTTCATTTTGGGATCATTTTTCACTTCATTTCTCATCATTTCCGTCAATCTTCTTGATTGAAATGGTGATCCAGAAAATTCAATGCATGATTACGTAACTCATAATATTCCCGTGTATTTCGCAATTCCTGAAGATTGCGTTTACGGGGAAAGGGAACTTCTAAAATCTCACCAATTCTAGCGGCTGGACCGTTGGTCATGAGTACAATTCTGTCGGCCATGTAGAGTGCTTCATCTACATCGTGAGTGATCATCATGACAGATTGTTGCTGTGCATCCCAGATATCCAACACCTGTCGCTGTAATTTACCGCGCGTCAGTGCATCCAACGCACCAAAGGGTTCATCCATCAACAGCATCACTGGGCGAATGGCGATCGCCCTAGCAATGCCCACCCGCTGTTTCATCCCTCCTGAAATTTCATCAGGATACTTGTCTGCTGCGGCAGTCAAATTCACCATCGCCAGGTGTTCATCCACGATCAACCGCTTCTCCGTCGGAGTCAAATAATCCAACACCTCATCTACGGCCAGGCGAATATTCTGTCGCACTGTTAACCAGGGCAGCAGTGAATAGTGTTGGAACACCATCATTCGGTCGGCTCCTGGTTTACGAATTTCGTGACCCTGCAATTGCACAGAGCCGTAGGTAGCCTTTTCTAGACCAGCGACAATTTTGAGTAGCGTCGATTTGCCACAACCCGAATGACCAATCACAGCAACAAATTCATTCTCTTTAATCGTAAGGTTGATGTCTTCCAGTGCCAGAAATTCACCTCCATCAGCCCGTTTGTAGATCTTCGTCAGATTACGGATCACCAATAGGTCTTCAGTACCGCGAGAGCGATCGCGCTTTTCTTGCAAATACGTTAGTAGATTTGTCATCATTCTTTCCTGTGCTTGCAACTTAAGACATCCAAACTTTCGTGGGTTGATTCGCCCGAATCTCAAACTGATTCAAATACCCCACCGGGTCACTAGGGTTAAACGGTCGCTTGTCAATAAAGTGGGCAGCAGCTTCCACTTTGTAGTCTTCCGCCGGACAGGCAATCCCCATCTCTGCCGCAATTTCACGGTATAGGTCGGTGCGCCAAGCCCGTCGCATCAGTGCTTCAGCATGGACGGGAAATTCAGGAATTTGGCCCCAGCGGGCCGCCTGAGTCACCAGCCAAAGTCCCTGGGATTGCCAGAGGAAGGTGGAATGGTCACCGGGGACTTGCTCTGCAGTTGCGGGCAGATCGAAGAACAGTGTAGTGTCTGGCGATCGCACCAAGCGCTCCTGACCATCAAACCCCCCATAGTTGTAATTGCCCACCAGTGCAGCCTGCGTTAACTTAAGCGGGGCGCCCGTGTAGGAGCGGGCAGTGATCAACTGGGCAACCTCTGCTCGGTTGTTGGGGTCGCTGCAATAGCGGCAAGCTTCGATCATCGCCATCACCAGCGACCGATAGGTGCGGGGATTTTCGTTAATAAACGCCTCCATCACCCCCAACACCCGATCGGGATGCCCCTGCCAGATCTCCTTGCCTTGGGCGAAGGTGAAACCGACGCCTTCATTTCCGGCGATCGCTCGGGTATTCCAGGGTTCCGCCACCATGTAGGCTTGCATGGCTCCGATTCGCATATTCGTCACCATCTGTGGCGGCGGTGTGATCGTGATGCGAAAATCCGTCACCGGGTTCACGCCTACGGCAGCCGCCAAGTAGCGAACAAAGTATTCGTAGATGGAAGAGCTTAGGACAACAGACCACAGCCGTTGTTCTGGCGGCAGCCCCTCAAAGTAGCGGCGGAAGTCCCTGCCAAAGGCTTCTAGATCACCGTTGTATTCCTTCAGGGGACGAATCCCCGCCTCCCACATGGCCCGACTCATGGTGATGGCATTGCCGTGACGGTGGATAGTCATCGCCGCACAGAGGGGAGCCTGCCGCGCCCCTTCTGCCCCCAGACGGGCATTGGTGACCGCACCGGAGACCACAGGCGAGGCATCTAAGCGTCCAAAGATCACACCATCTCGCGCTGTTCCCCAACTAGCCTCACGGCTGAGGGTGACGTTCAACCCATACTTGCGAAAGAAGCCTTTTTCATAGGCGATCGCCACGGGCGCACAGTCGTTAACTGGCACAAAGCCAATCGTCAGATCGGGTTTCTCCAATGTCCGCGCATCCACCGCAGGCTGCACCGAGGGTTCCAGTGTACTCATAGCAAAGGTACGCTTTTCCCTGGGCGTCATATCGAACGATGCCAGCGCAGTCGAGGCCGCTAATCCTCCCAAAGCATAGAGGAGCGATCGCCGCTTCAGATAAGCCATCCTTTACCTCCAAAATTACGTCACAACACCGAATTCATGGAACCAACCGATTGATCGTCACTCTGGAATTTCGGCCAGTCGGATGAACATTGCCCACCCAAATCTCTAGTTCTGGAGCAACGGGGAACATTTCAACACTCAAACCATTGCTTCCGGCTTCAACGCCTGCACACCGCTGAACCACCAGCGTAATCTCCTGACAACCAACCACCCGCACCGTTTCCCCTGGTGCGAGTACTGTTCTTTCCTCACATCGGGCAAACCACCAGCTTCCCTGAAACCGCACCCGTCCCCGGCAGCTAGGCGAGATGGTTTCAGAAACAACGGCCTCCTGTTCAGCCCAGTCTAACAACAGCCCTGAAGGAAGACCTGCACGTTGCGACAGCGTTGTATTGGGAGCCAAGCAGGAACGAACTCCCTCAAAAAACTGCACCAGATTCATTGCACTTTCCTCTCGTTCATCAGCGAGGCCAAACTAGCATCATCCCTGCGATGACACAGCGCCTCAAGAAGATTACCAATAGGGACTTGCAAACTAAACAACTAATCAAGGGACGCCGACGATGTTGGTAATCCTGAAATCATGACTGCAATCCAACATCCATCATCGGATCGTCGCCGGACGATGAGTCACCCATCGCTGCACCTGACTCAACAACACATCGAGGAGTAGCCCCGTGCAACCAATTACCAGAATGGCCAGGAAAACCGAGTTTAGATTCAAGCGACTCCACTCATCCCAGACGAAGAAACCAATCCCAACGCCACCCGTCAGCATCTCAACCGCCACAATCACCAACCATGCAATGCCCAAGCTGATCCGCAAGCCGGTAAAAATATAAGGCAAACTCGCAGGCAGCATGATTTTAGTGATCTGCCTCCAACAAGGCATCTCAAGCACCTGAGCAACATTGAGATAATCTTGGGAAACGCTGGAAACACCCAAAGCAGTATTGATGATAGTCGGCCAAAGAGACGTAATGAAGATGACAAAAATAGCCGATGGATTTGCCAGATTAAATACTGCAAGGGCGATCGGCAACCACGCAACTGGAGAGACTGGACGGAAGATTTGAATCATTGGATTAATAGCCAGCATTGCCTGACGCGACATTCCAATCCAGAATCCAATCGGAATTGCCACCAATGATCCGAGTAGGAATCCTAAAAACACACGACGTAGACTTGCTAGCAATAACCAGCCAATCCCTAAATCTCCGGGGCCACGACGGTAGAACGGATGCAGCAGGTAATCCAGATTGGCAACCAGCGCTTCCATTGGAGTGGGCAGCAGATGGGTGAAAAAGGTGGCGACACTCCACCACAGCGCAAGGATGACGCTAAAGCCAAGCAAAGGCAGCAAAACAGTGTCTCGCACCAATGCAGGCCGAATTGATCGGTGCCAAACGGCACGAACCGTCAGCACAACCGACGAAATATAAGACATGACTCCCTCCTGAGAGTTCAGGGTGAACGCAAACAAAGCAATAGTGAGCCGCAAAAAAACAGCCACTAGCCAAGCGTCACTTGAACAGACTAGAGGACACTGAAGAATAGCAGAACTAGAAAAATGCTTACCCTTCAGTCTCCCCTCAATGCCGACGGAGTTAGCTGACGGACTAGGGCTGAGAGGTGCCCTTCCTGAAGAGCGATACGCAAGAGAAGGCAAAATCACTCCTCAATGGCTCAACTTGCGTACTATCAACTCAGGATTCGCCCCAAAAAGTGGTTCCTCCGCTCTCGCTTCATCTCGAAGTGATGAAGCCAAGATTAGGCTGACTTACCTTATTTGGTTTCGTACAGGTTAACACCGGAATCTTGGAGCGTCAACCCTTTCCCGAAAAATCCAAGAAAAATGCCGGAAGATTTTTTATTTTTCCAAAGAAGATAATTAGAAACAGCGCATCTGTCACAGTGGTCACATCTACGTTGTTTAGAAGACATCTGAGCAGTGAGCATTTACGCCAAGCGCCTGACCATCAGCCGTACCCTGGCAGCATAAACCATCACCTCATGCGGTTCCGGCAAACTCTCATCATCCTTGCTGAATCGCCGACATCAATTCAACCCGCCCAAGGTGCGCTCGACTCGTTAACGCACAGGCAGTTTGACAACGCCTTTCGTCTGCTGGGAGCGACGCACCACACACGAAATCCAGCGGCAGTTCTGCAACACACCCAAACTATATATCTCTTCGCAACAAGCCTGATATGTCTCCACCGCTATAATAAAGTCACAAAATAAAGCCTTTGCTTGAACCCATGACAACTTCCTTCACTCAGGCTCTTACCCTTGAAGATTTCCTCAAATTGCCATATTTGGAGGATTCTCCAGCATGGGAATACGTGGATGGAGTCGCAATTCAGAAACCCATGCCTAAGACTCGACACTCTATCCTACAAAAACGCCTTTTGGCAGAGGTTGACAGCCAAACTACTGAATATACAGCCTTACCTGAGTTGCGATGTACCTTCGGCGGGCGTTCAATCGTTCCGGATATTGCAGTAATTGCGTGGAATCGAATTCGCTTGAATGACGCAGGTGAACCAGAAGACAACTTTACCGAAGCACCCGATTGGACTATCGAAATTCTTTCACCTGATCAAAAGGTAAACCATATAATTGATAACATTCTACATTGTTTGAAACATGGCAGTAAATTAGGATGGATGCTTGATCCAGATGATTATTCTGTTTTAATGTTTACTCCTCAACAAGAGCCAGAAGTTTGCAGAGGGAATCGCCAGCTTAAGGTAATTGCGGGGGTTCAGTTGACACTGACTCCACAAGAAATCTTTGCATGGCTGAAAGTTGGTCAAGCTAGACAACGTAAGTAGAAGTCTGGGGCAAGGCGTGATGACTAATGCGTCGCTGCAACGGAATGCCGAAAGCTAGTTGGTGAGTCGCAAAGGTTATCTGCATCCGATGAGCTTGGTCATTATTCGGCTCAAGTTGGCGATAGAAATGCAATTCTAAAAATAACGGACGCGATGGGAGCTTTGCCTGCATCCCTAATCACGGCTCAGACATCTTCTTAGAGCGACTCGATCGCGATTTGGCGGTAGCTTTCTCAGGGGCCAATGCAGGCGGAGCAGAGGTTTGTTGGCTGCGAGTCTGGGCAGCTTTTTCGAGGAGCGATCGCGCAAAGGTAAGGGCATCTTGATCTCCACCTACCAACTGAGCGATTTCATCCTGACGTTGATCCTCGGTCAGTGGTATTACCCGCACGACGGTCCGCACATCCTCTGCCGCGTCTTCCAAGGGGCCATCCAACCCTGCGGCAATGGCTTCTGCAGCAACCGTTTTAGATTGCTTGCGACCATTCTGACTAGACTGTCCCGGCTGCTCAACCTGTTGCTTGATGACTCGATAGTGAGACGTTGCCATTGCTGCTACCAGGGGTTGGTGGGTAACGCAGAGAACTTGGTGGCGGTGCCCCAGTTGGTGGAGTTTTTCGGCGATCGCCTGGGCCACCTTGCCAGACACACCTACATCGATCTCATCAAACACCATCGTGCCAATGGGGTCGATCTGCGAGAAGCAAGCTTTGAGGGCCAGCAGAAACCGGCTCATTTCCCCACCGGAGGCGATCTCTGTCAGGGGTTGCAGGGGTTCACCGGGGTTGGGACTAAACAGGAAGCGGATTTTGTCGGCTCCAGCAGCGGTGGGCGGCGTAGGGGAGATCTCAACCTGGAATTGCACCTTTTCCATCGCCAGTGGTTTCAGTTCTTCCACGAGCTGGCTCTCCAACGCTTTGGCAGCGTTCTGGCGCAGTTTTGTTAAGTGGGCGCACTCCCGCTCCAGCACTGTTTGCCGTTGCTGGTATTGCTGCTCCAACACTTCGATGGACTGGCCGCCGTCGGTGAGTTCGGCCATGTTTTGCTGGAGTTGTTCTGACAGGGCGATCGCCTCTGCCAGCGTGGGGCCATACTTCTTACAGATCTGCCTGAGTTTAGAGAGGCGTTGTTGCACTTCTTCCAATCGTTCCGGGTCAGCCTCTAGGTTTTCTCCATAAAGGTTGATCTGGCGACCCGCTTCTTCAACCTGAGCGAGGGCATCACTCACTAGATCGAGAATTGGTTGCAACGCCGCGTCGTACTGCACCATGTCTGCAAGAATGCCCTCAGCTTGGCCTAGGAGGTCACTTGCCGCTGCACCGTTGTCGTTCTCGTATAGCAGTTGATAAATCTGGTAGCTGTTCTGCTTCAGTTCAACGCTGTGGCTGAGGCGGTGTTGCTCCTGCTCTAGCACGTCGAGTTCGTCGGGGTCGGTGAGTTTCGCGTCTGCCAGTTCTTTCGCCTGATAGGCAAACAGGTCAAGCTGCTGGAGGCGGTGTTGCTCCATCTGGCGGCGTTTCTCCAACGCCTGCGCGGCGTGCTGAAAGGCGGCATGGGCTGTGGCCACACGCTCTCGTTGCTTGAGCAGCGCGTCGCCCCCAAAGTTGTCGAGCCAGTCGCGCTGGAGGCTGGGTTGCCCCAGTTGGACGGTCTGCCCCTGCGCGGTGATCTCGACGAGGCGATCGCGCAATTCCTCCATCTGCTGCTTGTTGACAACCACGCCGTTGACCCGTGACTTACTGCGGATGCTCGACCCGTTTAACGTCATCTCACGGCTACAAATCAGCACATCGTCTTCGAGGGCATCGATTTCCTGCTGTTCAAGCCATGCCTTGAGGGCAGGCTCCAGGCAAAAAGTCGCTTCGATCAGCGCTTTCTCCGTTCCCGTCCGCACTGCACGGGGAGTGATCTTGCCCCCCAACACGGCATCTAGGGCATCCAGGATGATCGATTTTCCGGCACCGGTCTCACCCGTCAGCACGTTCAGACCAGAGCCAAAGTTGAGCGTTAGTCGGTCAATCAGCGCGAAGTTCTGAATTTGGAGGGAAAGCAACATGGAGTCAGAGGTTAGACGGGGTGCTGGGGTTGAATCAATATCGCTGAAATGGCAAGCAGCCAGAACACACGAACTAGCACAATCCACCTCTATTCAGTTTAGAGCCAAACGGAAGGCGATCGCCCATTTCAGAGCGATCGCCTAAAGATCTACCCGTCTTATTCAACAGCGGTAGATCCCTTTAACGACGTTATACCTACACGCATAGGTTAGAACAAAGCTTTTTGGACATTGCTGATTTAACCAATGATGTTTTGAGTGAGCGGCGCACTCCGTGCGCCGCTCACTCAAAACATCATATTTGGATTAAGCAACACCTTTAGACGCCTCATCCTAAAACCAGTTTTGCTACTTGTTTAAACCATAAAGTTCTTTTACCGAGCGTTGCGACAGGATAACGATGGTAAAAATTCCCAAGATTGTTCCAAATGGAGTAAACAAACATGAGAGACAAGCAACAATAAAGCCAAACCAATACCTTTTTCTTTTTGCCAAGAATCGACCTGATGCTATCAAACTGATGGCAAAAGTTAATCCCAAAATCAAAAATAGCGAACCGAAAATCAGGAAGATCCATCCAAATTCAGGTGGAGGTGAAGTACCGTCAGTTTGAGGAAACTGATCAACGGAAAGAATATAAGACAGACCAATACTAATATAAACTAATGAAAACATAGAAAACGCCGCAACTATCCCTCCGAGCACGTAGTGAAAGATTGATAGTAGCTTCAAATATTCACGGTTATTATCCTTTATTGGTTCCATTTCTATAGCCCTCCATTCTGGGTTTTATTCTGGAAGAAGAGCCAAGCACTCATTCATAACACCCTGAATCTCAATACACGCTTGTCAATGCGATCGCCATTGACAAGCATGCTTTAGCACTATCTCCTAGCACTCTGCGTCACGTCAAAGGCCAGACTCAGCAAAACAGGTACAGCGATTTTTATATTTCTGAGAGACAGTTACGTAACACAAGATCCTGCTGGTCAAGGGGTTGAGTGGTGTGGTCTGTGACCACACGACTGCAAGCAGCGATATCCCCATTGCTGATTCAGATTAAAGTGACAATGCAGAAACGCACAAGATAATACTCGTAGTCACCCACTGAAAAATTTTTGGGTTGCCTCAACAACTTGTTCTCGGTCAATATGAAGCGAGACTGTTAGCCTGAATTTTTCGGCGATCGCTCCCCCTCTCGGTGCCTCCTACTCAGACCAACACCGCCATTCTACTCAACCTTATTTCTCCCTACCAACAATGTTTCAAGGCGCTTAACGTTGCCCCAAAACCTCGATAGACTCAACGTTTTGCGCTGGCGGGCGAGTCTCTTTGAGGCAGTAAAGCCAATCGCACCTCACAACCAACACGCAAACCAACACCTAGGGCTTCAGGGACTCAAAAGGATTGTTGCGACAGCACGTTAACGTGTCGCTGATTTGAGTCAGGGTAGGCAGACGATTCGCAATTACATCTCATACGAAATCCGTCTATAAAGTAGCTGTTTGTTGTGGTGTGAAACGGGCACTGCGCGCCCGTTTCACACCACAACAAACCGACTCAATAACCAACGGAGTCGGTATCAGTGGAAGCGTCCAATCATTTCATTAACGTGAATTCCGGATAAGCTGAGGCCTTCAATTTTCCGTGCGCGACGCGCACAAAAAATCAAAGGTTTTGGGGCACCGCGCCCGGCACAGTGCCCCAAAACCCTCTGAACCAGAACTGACGCTAGATTACTTCGTTACCGGGTTAGGCTAACAAAAAGCGACGTAATTTTTAGCCACAATGCCAAGAACTACGAAGCAAGCGGAGTCGGTTGAGGCGCAATTGCCTGCAAGATGCGCTCTGCCACCTGGGGAGCAGTTAACCCCAAGTCAGCAAACGACTCTTCTGGTTTCGCATGGTCTACCAAGATGTCGGGCACCCCAATGCGGGTAATGGGGACGTTGATGCCAGCATCAAGCAGGGATTCAGCGATCGCAGAGCCAAAACCACCCATCACGCAGCCTTCCTCCAGCGTCACCACGCGCCCAATCTGCTGCGCCAAGGGATGGATCAAGGCTTCGTCGAGGGGCTTAGCAAACCGAGCATTGACCACGGTCGTTTGTATGCCATGCTCGCTCAGGATCTCAGCTACCTGCATAGCAGTCTGCACCATTGTGCCGTAGCCCAGGATCAGCAGATCATCACCATGACGCAGAATCTCTCCCTTACCAATCGGCAGCGGTTCCCAGCCTTCCTCCATCAGCGGCACACCGACCCCATTGCCACGGGGATAGCGCATAGCGATCGGGCCATCGGTATATTCGATTCCCGTCACTAGCATCCGTTGCAGCTCGGCTTCATCTTTGGGAGCCATCAGCACCATATTGGGGATGCAGCGCAGATAGGCAATGTCGTACAACCCCTGGTGCGTCGGGCCATCGGCTCCCACAATACCGGCCCGATCCAGGCAAAAGAAGACCGGCAGCTTCTGGATGCAAACATCGTGGATAATCTGGTCAAAGGCGCGTTGTAAAAAGGTGGAATAGATTGCAGCCACTGGACGCATTCCCTCACAGGCCAGACCTGCGGCCAGCGTGACGGCGTGCTGTTCTGCGATGCCCACATCAATGTACTGATTAGGCAGACGCTTTTGCAGAATATCCAACCCAGTCCCCGTTGCCATTGCGGCAGTAATCCCCACAACCTTTGGGTTGTTCTCGGCGATCTTGGTTAGCGTCTCGCCAAACACTTTGGAGTAGCTAGGCGGTTTGGGCTTACTGGAGGGTTTGGCCTTACCTGTGGCCAAGTCAAAGGGATTTTGGGCGTGATAGCCAACCTGATCTTGTTCGGCGATCGCATACCCCTTGCCCTTCGTCGTCGCCACATGCACCAGCACTGGCCCCGGAATTTTGTGCGCTTGCGTAAAGGTCGCGATCAATTCCTCCAAGTTGTGACCGTCTACTGGCCCCACGTAGGTAAAGCCCAATTCCTCAAACACGGCCCCCACCTTAGGAACGGCCAGACGCTTCATCCCTTCCTTGACACGGCTGAGTTCCGGAGAGAGCGCTTCACCGACAAAGGGCAAATGCTTAAATTCCTCTTCTAACCGATCGGTAATAAACTGCATCGGCGGGCTGAGACGCATCTTGTTAAGATAGCGAGGAATTGCACCCACATTAGGCGAGATCGACATTTCATTGTCATTTAGCACCACTAAGAGATTGGTGTTAGGCAGGTGCCCAGCATGGTTAATGGCCTCTAGGGCCATCCCTCCAGTCAACGCACCATCCCCAATAATGGCAACGACTTTGTACTTCTCGCCCTTCATATCACGGGCCAGTGCCATCCCCAGCGCTGCGGAGATACTAGTGGAGGCGTGGCCTGCGCCAAAGTGATCAAATCTGCTTTCGCAGCGTTTCAGGTAGCCAGCAATGCCATTTTTCTGACGCAATGTATGGAAATTGTTGTAGCGTCCGGTGATGAGTTTATGGGGATACGCTTGGTGTCCCACATCCCAGATCACCTTGTCATGGTCTAGGTCGAGAGTCTGGTAGAGGGCTAATGTCAGTTCTACCACTCCCAGACCGGGGCCTAAGTGTCCCCCACTGGCCGCCACAGTCTGGAGATGCCGCTCACGAATTTGCCGCGCAATCTGCTGAAGCTGGTGGATGGAAAGACCATGAAGCTGGTTGGGGTGGGTGACTTCACTCAGGTGCATAAAACGTTACCTTTCGAGTCAAATGGTGAGGTCTGGTTACTCTTCTCAATCTAAAGCAATTCAAACAGTAATTCCTAAGCGAGATGAATTCCACAGAAAAATTAACTTGCGTACTACAAGGTGATTTTTTGTAGTCCATCAACTAAAGGAAAAAAGACAAGTCGCTACTATACCGTTAGGGCAACCAGAATTTCAGTGCTTATATTACAGAAATGTGGATAACGCTTGCCAAACGTAAACAACTCTTTGCTGAAGCCATTTTTTCTGGAGTTTGGCCTAGTTCTGCTCGGTTGCGCCGCGAATCGCCCTCTGAGACGAGATTTTGCAGCACTAATTTTGACGGCATGACGCATCCTGGAATGCTGGCAATGCTAGTATTTCAAGATACTTCGCGTCATTGAGTCCAAATCGTCTAGACTCCAATTTTGCAACTTTTGCTACATTTCATCGCCTCTTCTTTTCTCAACCCACAGGGACACCTCACGCCTGCCTGAGGCAGAATTCCCTACCGCCCCTGATCGCCCCTCTAGAATTCTGGGCATCCTAAGCAGGTGTTGTCGGAGTTTGAAAATCCCTAAACGGAGGTATAACTGTGGAAAAGCGGCAGCGCTTTTCCTGCAATCAAAGGAACCAGGCAACTGCACACTTTCACCTCAGCGGTCTTAACCCCATAGAGCTATGACAGAAGCACAACGCCCATTCACCCAACCCGCAGTGCCCCGTACTCCACCACCGCCACCGCCACCGCGCCCTGCTGCTGCT
>DVEB01000262.1 GCA_015295905.1 Synechococcales cyanobacterium M55_K2018_004 | reverse complement strand
TCGGAATGAGCTTTTACTCATTTTTTGATGCAATCGTGTGGGGTTGTATGTCACGTTTGCCCTCACCCAAAATCCCTCTCCCAGCGTTCTGTGCTGAGCATACGAAAAATCAACTCTTGACGTAACGATTCAGGTGCTTCTCCGGGTGCCGAACTGCTTTTATCCTCTAGTTCCTGCTCCCAAGTTTGGGAGTAGCGGAGTTAGCCTCAAAGTCCCTTTCCTACCGTTGGGAGAGGGATTTCGTGATTACCTCGCTTGTCAACTGCTGGCTGCTGCAGGGTGCGAACCTCCAACGTCTGGTGTGGTTTTAGCCCGCCAAGAGCGAGCTAAAACTCCATCAGATGCTCACAATGAGAATTGCTATGTCGCTAAGGCAGGTATTATCACGGGATCCAGAATGAGTTAAATTGAGGGCGATTGGTGTAGCTAGTGGTGACGCTTCCCTCATCGAGCGTTGATTTCAGAACAGTCGCAGCGGTCTGCTGCACTTCATCTCCCTCATTGCGTGTCTCATGACGTTCCTCTCAATTCTCTACGGACTGTTTTTGCTTAGTGTGCTGGGGTTGTACTGGTCAGTGGAAGGGCGATCGCTCCGATTGCTCGTACTCCTGGTCGCCAGTCTGGTGTTTTACAGCTCACTACAGATCCAGTACGTGCTGCTGTTGCTGGCAATGACCTTCATTACCTATCAGATCGGTGTGGCGCTGAGTGCCCCCCTTGACTGGCGCATTGAGGACAAGGACTGGCAGTTTGCCCAGCAGGCCTGGAACCGTCGCCGCCTGAAAGTATTGGTCTTGGGAATTAGCTTAAATGTGGGACTGCTGGTAGGGTTTAAGTACATCCCCTTCTTGGTGGCTTCCTTTGGGGGGATTGTCTTGCCAGATCCTCAGGCCAGTGCTGATGCGATCGCCAGCCGTCTGATTGCCCCTCTAGGGATTAGCTTCTTCACCTTTGAGTGCATTGCCTACTTAGTGGATGTGTACCGGGGTGCACCCGCTACCTTCGACTTCCTGAAATTTTCGGCCTACAAGCTGTTCTTTCCAAAACTGATCTCCGGTCCAATTACGCGCTTTCATCCCTTCGCGGCGCAGTTTCAGGAACAGCATTTTCCCAAGACTCACCAGATTATTGAAGGGCTGTGGTTGATTGCCTCCGGTGCTGTGAAAAAGCTGTTGCTGGCGGACCACCTGGGAACACTTGTCAACCTCAGTTTCTCAAACCTGCAACGGGCAGGCAGTGGTGACCTGTGGCTGGCAACCTTTGCCTACGGTCTGCAACTGTACTTTGACTTCAGTGGCTACGTTGACGTGGCTAGAGGAACTGCTACTTTGCTGGGGTTTGACCTGCCTCAAAACTTTAACTTTCCCTACCTGACGGCAAACATTGCCGATTTTTGGCGGCGCTGGCACATGACCTTAGGGGACTGGCTGCGGAACTATCTGTACTTTCCCCTCGGTGGCTCGCGCCAAGGACTGGCACGCACCTGCCTCAATCTACTCATCGTCATGCTAATTGCAGGCATCTGGCACGGAGCCGCTTGGGGGTTTGTGGTGTGGGGCATCCTGCATGGTCTATTTTTAGTGGTACACCGCCTCAACCATGCGATCGCCACTCAACTAACAGCCGTTGCTGCTTTTTGGGCCAGCATACCAGGGGTTGTCTTGGCCTGGTTCATCACCCAATTCGCGGTGTTCTTTGCCTGGATCTTTTTCCGCTTGCCAGACCTGAAAGATTCCTGGTTAGTGGTGCAACGGTTATGGGGACATCCAGCGGATGTGCAATTTACCCAGAAAGTCTATGTGGAAACCTTGCAGATGGACCGCCTGCATATTGCCCTATTGTTGTGGGGGGTCGTGGGTTTGATGGCGATCGCCTACCTAGTGCAACGCCACTTTAAGCTGCAATTGAACTGGACCCTGAAAATTCTGCTTGTCCCCGTTTGTCTATACGCCGCTTGGATGCTCGCCCCCAACGAAAGCCCTCCCTACATCTACTTCGACTTCTAGACTTCGATTTCTCAGCCAGCCTGCGTTATGGTGCTACGCGCTCATGATGTAAAAAACTTTTTGTGGGAAACCCCGCTGCGCGGGGTTTCCCACAAAAAGTTTTGGCCTAACCTAAGCGTGTAGCGCTATATGTGCTACACCAACCAAGCAGTGGGCATTGACAAGACTAGTCACTTAATCGGCATTGCAGATTGAACCAACGATTTTTTGAGTGAGGGACGCACGGAGTGCGTCCCTCACTCAAAAAATCACAAAAAATCATATTTGGATTAAGCAACGCTACTGGAGCGAATCGCCCTTTGATGTAGCTGACGGATGAGGTCGAGATCCAGGTAAGTGGTCCAGCCAACATCCCCCTGAAGGACCTGAAACGGCATCCCCAGATCCCCGAAGCTATCCAGCACCAGCAGCGCATCGGCGAAATCGTGGTCGTGGGTGTAGTCGTTGGTGGTGATGATCGTCGGCAGCCCTGCTGCTTTTGCTGCCAGCAGACCATTGTAGGAGTCTTCAAAGGCCATACATTCCTCTGGCCTCACACCCATTTTTTCCATCGCATAGAAGTAGATGTCGGGGGCGGGCTTTTTGGCAGGCACGATGTCTCCAGCAGCAATCACCTCAAACCAGGAGAGACTGTCGGGTGCAAGGGCGTGTTCTAAGAGAGCAGTAACATTGGCGGGGGTGGTGGTGGTGGCGATCGCCAATCTCACCCCCTCAGCACGGGCCGATTCAAGCAGCCGCCTGACTCCTGGACGCAAGGGGATAGCCCCCTCTGCCAGTAACTGGGTGTAGTGACGAGTCTTGGCTGCATGGAGGTTGGCGATCATCTCCGGCAAATTGGGTGGATGCTTGAAGTCTGTCCGAAAGCGGTCAAGGTAGAATTTAATGCGCTCCTTCCCACCGGTCACTTCCAGCAATTTGCCGTACAGCTCCACCGTCCAGTTCCAATCCAACCCAGCCTCCTGAAACGCTCGGTTAAACGCGACCCGATGCCCGTCCCGCTCAGTATCTGCCAGGGTCCCATCCACATCAAAAATCAGTGCTTGCAGCTTCGGCATATTGCTTGCTCAACAAAATCCCAGATCATCCCAAATCTGAGTATAGAGAGAAGCGGGACTCAGCAAAAGGGGAACCAGATGACCCTCCAGCTCATCGCCGAGTTTGAGTCATCGCCGAGTCTGGTCGGGCAGGGCCACAATCAAGCTGGTCTGGCCGGGGATGCTGCTTCCCAGGGTGAGAGAGCCGTGGTGGGCGCGGACAATTTCACGGGAGAGGCTGAGGCCAAGCCCCACGCCTTCAACACGGCGATCGCGGGCAGGATTCACTCGATAAAAGCGGTCAAAAATGCGATCGCGCTGATCAATGGGGATATCCTCCGAGGCATTTGTGATGACAATCTCAATAGTTGTAGGGTGCTGAGTCGATAGATGGCCTGCTTTGAGGTGGATCCATCCATCAGCGAGGTTATATTTGATGGCATTACTGACCAGATTTTGCAGGGCTTGAGTAAGTAGATCGCGATCGCCCCACACCGATAAATCTGGTTCAATTTCAACGGTGACTGCTAGGTGAGGAGCAAGCAGATCAATATCTTCTACGATTGTTGTCAAGATCTCTGAAAGATTCACCTGAGTTTTATGGACGTTCATCTGTCCGGCATCTGCTAGGGAGAGCAGCAGTAACTTACGCACAATTCCACTCAATCGGCGCACTTCATCGAGTAAATGCGTCAGGCGTTGTTGATTTGCTGAACCGAGGTCTGCTTGTTGCAGCGCCTGCTCCAATTCTCCCTGGAGAATGGCCAAGGGAGTTTTCAGTTCATGAGCAGCATCCGCACTGAAGCGAGAAGCCTGCTTAAAGCTCCTTTCTAATCGTTCGAGCATCTGGTTAAAGACGTAAATAAGCTCAACAAACTCCTCATCAGTTGTGCTCGGAGAAATGCGCTGGTTCAGCCCAGTCACCGTCAGGTGCTGCATGGCCTGAGTCAATTGTTGAATTGGTCGCAACGCACTGCCTGCCAGCAACCACGCGCCACCCGCCACCAGCAGCAGCGTCCCCGGAATCGCAACCAGGAAGATATTGCGAATTAACCCCATTTCGTGAGCAACAGCTTGCAGACTAACGGCGATCGCCACTTGATGGTCGGGAAAACTAGCAAAACTGATCCGCCAGCGTCCGGTGGAGGTGGTTTGGGTAACAATGCGGGGTTGCAGTTGGGCAAACAGCACTCGTTCAGACCAGTCTCGCCGCGGTGGCAGATCGGAGCGCTCACGGTGCAACGGCAACCTGGGGAGGGGCACGCCATTCCCCCAGGGAGACTGGGGTGTAGGAGGGAGGGGCGATCGCCGCGGCAGGTTGGGCGGGGGCGGAAAGTCTACCTGGAATTCTGGTGACCACTGGGCTGACTGGAATTCTACCTGTCCGTGACAGACGACCAGCAAAGCGGTCAGCGTCTCGGCATCGGTATCGAGTTCGCGCGGCAGAGAGGCTGCAAACATCTGCCATGCCTGGGGTGTACGGGGCCGTAGCGATCGCCGCATCTGGTTTTCTAGCTTGGCATCGAGCCGATTGACTTTCGCAACGTAGATGAGTTGCCAAGCCACGACTGCAAAACCGGTGACGGCAGCGCCCGCTAACAGAGCCGACAGAAACGCAATTCGCCAGCGGAAGGAACGCAATTTCATGATGCATCTGGTTTGCGAAACCGGTAGCCGACTCCCCGTACGCTCTCAATCCAATTCGTTGCATCCAACCGATCAAATTTGCGACGAATGCGCTGAATACACACATCCACCACGTTGGTATTGGGGTTAAAATCATAGCCCCAGACATGCTCCAGAATTTGGGTGCGGGTCAACACCCGACCAGGCAATCGCATCAGATATTCCAATAAATTAAATTCGCGAGTTGTCAGTTCCACCGCCTGTTGGTGACAAGTGACGGATCGCGTGATCCGATCTAGCGTAATGGGGCCAACAACTAGCGCGTTCTGCCGATCGCCCAAACTCCGCCGCACCACCGCATGAATCCGGGCGATTAGTTCTTCCACAAAAAAGGGTTTTGCAATGTAGTCATCGGCGCCTAGGTTTAACCCCTCCAGACGGTCGTCCAATTCATTGCGAGCGGTCAACAAAATCACAGGCGTGGTGTGGTGCGATCGCCGCAGGCTTTTGAGAATCGACAATCCATCCTTACCCGGCACCATAATATCCAGCACAATGACATCATAGGCGTGGGCGATCGCCTTTTCGTAGCCATCATCGCCGTTATCACAATAATCCACAACAAAACCTTGTTCCTTTAGCCCCGTCTGAACAAAGTTTGCGATTTTTGCTTCATCTTCCACGAAGAGAATATGCATACAGCAATTTTCATAGTTATGAGAGACAGTCACGTCGCACAAGATCCTGCGGGTTAAGAAGTTGAGTGGTGTGGTCTGTAATCACACTACTGCCAGCAGCTATCACCGAAGTGATTGTTCTCGTCACAGATGACAAACACAGATGACAAAACTGTAATTTAGGGAGCAGGATTTCTGTCATTTGCGTCAGGCTCAATGGAAATGTCAATCACTACAACCTATGAATCACCAACTTCCGACTATGGTAAATCATCGACTGTGGGTTTTATCGGGTGCAGTTGTCCTGTTGCTTGGCACCGCTACAATGCCAGCGATCGCAGATACCCAAACTCTCACGTTTGACCTGGCACAGACACAGCCGTCTCTGCAACCTCGCCAACGTTGGGACGGACAGCGCGAGGGGCGAGGGCCAGGTCATCGTCGTATTGATTTTGCGGCTGCGGCTGCCCGCCTAGGCACAACAGAGGCCAATTTGCGGCAAGCCCTGGGGCTACCAGCCCAACCCCTGGCAGAGGGCGATCGCCCCAATCGGGGTGCCCGTATGACAGAGCGGCTACAGCAGGCCGCAGCCCAACTCAACGTCTCTGAAGAACGCCTACGGCAAGCTCTGGGCATTACGCTTGATCCTCAGACCGGCCAGCTAGTCCGCCCCACAACCCGTCCCAACTTACAAACGGCAGCGGCTCAGCTAGGTGTCACTGAGGAACAATTGAGAAATGCGTTGGGAAGACCGGGGGGAGAGCGTCATGGTGAAGGCCGTCGTCCTCGGCTAGATATTCGGGGGGCTGCCACTCGCCTAGGCCTGACCGAGCAACAATTGCTGGATGCGCTAGGAATTCAGCGCCGCCCAATGTACAATCAACCAAATCAGCCCAACCAGCAACGACAATCGACGTCTAACCGGATGGGGTAAGTTTTTGCCTGGATGATTCCGGTGATTGCAGTCTGTCACAATTGTTGGTTTGGTGCGATCGCTAAAAATATAGCTGCTTGAGTAGTGTGGTCTGTAACCACATCACTCAAGCCCTCACCCCGCCGGATCTGGTGCAATGTAATTGTCGCTCATCAAGCAGCTACTCAGCCGTTACCAGTTGCAGACGCACATTCTCTAGGCTGGTTTGGCTCTAGGTTGGTTTGGGCACACTGCATCTCCCGGCCAAGCAAAGTGGAAACTATGCCCTTGAAGATTGGGGATCGCCGCAATACAGTCCTTGGATTAGTGAAACCAAGTTATTTTGATTCACCACCTTAAATTTCCAGAATTGGCTTAATCTCTCAGTTTGAGAGTCTTCAAGATCAAGCAAAACTAAAAACGCTCTTTCCGAGGAGATGGATAGGCGTTTTCGATGGTCAGAAAATTGCTTGAGATGGGCGCTAAAGTCTCCTCCTGTTTTGCATTCCACCAAAAGGGGCTTGCCTTCAACTAAGAACAAAAGATCTAGCTCGAAGCTGTCACCATTTGGAAATTTAATGATCGGATTCAGTAGACAAGAGTAGGACAGACGAAGGTTCTGCAGTAGCTCATAAATTTTGTGGCATACAAATCGCTCAAACCACTCTCCATTAAAAAAGCTTCTAATATCCTTCCTATCTTGTACGGCAGCGTGAATAATCTTTTCATTCTTAGAATAGTAATAAGATGATAACAAAGTATCATCGCGCAGATCACGACAAAATTGAGTTAAAACTCTAATTTGCACTTGAGTCGAATTTTTTAGATGATACTGCACCCCTCTATTTTGTGAAATCGACCATTTTATTTGCTTCAGCAATGGTGCTAGCAAGGGTTGACAATTTGCATCTTTAAGATTGTCGCCTAGAAAAATAGCATGCTTGTTAAATATTTCATCTACAGAAGGATCAGATAAACGATAATCTTCCACCTTAATTCCTTTGGTGGATAGCCAGTTGATAATGATTTCTTCACTCTGATGCTGAAGCCTAATAGAATGCGTAGTTTTTCCCGTCACTAAAGCTGTGTCAGGTATTGCTTCGTCCTGCTGCTGGATTGAAAAATCTGGCTCTGAGCTTACTTTTTGTACCTGATCTACTTGATCTGCCTCTAGTTGTTCCAAAAGGGCAGATGTAGTAGATATATCAGTTTGAGTCACAGATGCCTCAGCCTGAGCAGCCAGGAGTAAGGCTTGGGCATCTTGGAACTGGCTCTCCAACTCAGCTAACGCTTGACGTTGGCGCTTCGCTAAAATTGTTGAACTTGTTATCGCTCCTAAGCTACTGCCAAGCAAACTTGCTCCAGAATTGCCAGGCAACACCATTGATACCCCCCCACCCAAGACTGCTGTTGCCAGCCCAACGACTAATCCGTCTGCCACCCAGCTCTGCATGAATTACCTCAAACTTTTCTCGATGAGACAGTGTTCCTGATGACACTCAGCAATATCTCAGCAATAATTTCAGCGATATTACTTATATATCATTGATGGGTCTGAACTGAACCTGAAAAGACAACTGTAGCGCTACACACATAGATAACGCTTTTTACATTACGCTTTTTACATCATGAGTGTGTAGCGCCATATTGACTAAGCTTTCCCAAAACTATCAACAGATTAACGTTCACCTGAGTGAAGAAGCGGTGGGATGGGCACGCTGATCTCTAACCATTTTACAGGGGGCGACTCAACTCTGCCTCCTTTGCAGAGGGTAGCAGCAATCCCCCTAGGAACTGAGGAAGAGCAATGGAATAATTCTGTGTAATATGTTACGAAATGGAGTTAAGGTGCTTGAATTTCTGTGATGTTTCCGCAATGAAGTGATGTCAACCTTATCGAGAATTGGTAATATTGTATACAGAAATGCATTTTCTCTGTTGTTCCATCCCCCTGACTCTGTTTCCTGTCCCTATGTGAACACGAGGAAAACCTGGACGTGAGGACTTGATTGTGCGATCGCTCCATCGCATTACTGCTCTATTAACCGCCCCTGGAGACAAACCTATGACCCCCGATGTGATGACCGGCCTTTTGATGATTCTGATTGTGATTACGGCAAGCGCAGTGCTGGCTCCCCTGCTGGTGTGGCTTCTCCCTGATCGGAGTGCTAGCCCCAATAAAGTTTAAGGGTTCGGATTAAGAGGGTTTTGGGGCTCCGCGTTTATGCAGCAATTCTCACTGTAGCGTTTAGATTCTGACGCTGAGAACGGCTGCCTTTTTAACGGCCTGAAATTTGATAAACCTCTTCTGCAACCCGTCGCAGCCGCTTCAGTTGCGCTTGCATGTCCTGCCGCGTCCAGTCAAGCGCAAATGTGTTGAAACCAAAACGCACGATTGGGTTAGGAATATTAAACTGGAAGCGGTTGAGCAGTAAGGTGCCACGCTCGTTGGGCTGACACTCCCAGCGATCGCTCCCCACAAAAAACCCTTCAAACTGCCACACTATCAACCCTGGCTCCCGCTCCACCACCGTGCTGATTAGAGTTGGTTGCAAAACGGGCACTTGAATCACAAATCGGCTCTGACTGCCCAGGGCCGTACTCCACTGCCCAATGGGGACACATCGCAGGGCAGGGTTTAGCCAGCGGTGCATCAACTCCAGGTCAGTGAAGCACATTTCGACTGCAGTGGCACTGGCACTGATTTGAATGGTCTGCTCGAAGGTTTGGTACGTTTCCATGGCTCTAATCCGCCGCTTTCTGCCCCGCCTTCTGTCCCAGTTTCGCGCGTAACTCATCTTTGATGCGGTTAAGGATGGAGGCTTCATCGAGAGATTCCAGAATTCGAGTGATCACGGCTTTGGGGCCATCGGGTCCCCAGGAGGCTCCGTTGGCAAGGTAGGTCTTCGTCACTTGGGCGATCGCATAGGTAGAAACGCCGGCCACCGCACCCTGCGCCAGAGCCACCGAAACGTAGGGAGCAATGGAAATGCCCGCAGTCAGAGGTGTGGCAGCGCCCAACAGGCTTTTGAGGGAACCCAGGCCAAAGGTAACCAGGAGTTCGCTGGCAGTAATCCCCCCCAGACTGACGGCAATCGTCTTCAACAGCCCCAGGGCGGCCTGTTGCGTCATGGGTAGGCCGTAGAGTTTAGACAATGTCAAGATCAGGGTGATATCAATTGCTGCACCGCCCAGCAAGTCAAGCACTGTCAGCGGGTTGAGGGCGATCGCCATCGCTTTTGTCATCGTGCCGCTCCAGATCAGGTCATTGGCGTTGCGATCGCGGATCGCCAGTTTTTGTTGAATAATCTGCTCGTTCACCTCATCGGCATAGAGCATAGTATTCAAGGCCACCAGCGCCTTCCCCTCCCGGTTGAGGACTTCCAGGATCTTGAGCTTGAGCGCATCCACCTGGGGGTTGCCCACTCCCCGCTGCAGGACAAGCTTGCCGTCTGCTCGGCGGATTGCTCGCGTCACTAGGGGAGAAGCCGCTGCCATGACAATCTCATCGGGCGAGAGCAGTTCCTTCAGCCGTTCATCCCGGATTTTGGCATAGATGGCCTGACGATCGGCCTCCGGATACTGGTCAACCTTGTTGAACACCAACAGCATCGGCTTACTGGCCCGTCGCAGTTCCGCCAGGGCATCATACTCTACCTTTGTAATATCGCCTGCCACAACAAACAGGATCAGATCGGCTTGACGCGCCACCTGGCGGGCAAGCCGCTCCCGGTCTTCGCCATTCACCTCGTCAATGCCAGGGGTGTCGATCAACTCTACCTGGGAAGCACCGACGCCCCGCAGGGAGACTCGCAGCAGGTCTCGTTGACTGCCCTGGACGGCTTCCCGCTGCAAGTTCCAGTCAGCAGTCTGGATAGACTGGGTGACGCCGTGGGTGGGGCCAGTCTCAAACAGCGATCGCCCCAGCAAAGCATTCAGCAAGGATGATTTTCCTCGCCCCACCATGCCAAACACCGCAATCTGCACTACCTGATGGTCGAGCTTATGCAGCATCGTTTTTAGGTTGCTCAGTTCCCCCTCCAAACCTGCCCGTTCACGGGGGGTGAGATCCAACGTTTCCACCAAATCACGCAGGGTTTCCTGGGCTTGGCGGTAGTGCAGTTCGGCCTGGATGTCGTTAAAGTCCAGCAGCAGGCGATCGAGTTCCTGGGAGTCATGCACACTCGACTCTTCGCAATGCAAAGAGCCTGCGGGCGAGTTTGCCCCAGGCTCACCAGTAAATTGATTCAACACAAATTCTCCTGCCACACGCGATCGCCTACTCAATCAACTGCTGCACTTCTCTTATCCTAGCGATTTCTGACTAACTCTAGGGACGACAGCAGCACGGCGCGGTATGAACAAGAATGGATCTAACGAAAACGACGCTTGCGGCGAGCCATGATTGCTTTGCGCTTCCGCTTTTCAAGGGGAGTTTCAAAGTGACGATGGCTCTTCACGTCTGCCAAGATGCCTGCTTTAGAAACCTGCCGCTTGAATCGGCGGAGAGCGGACTCAATTCCTTCGTTTTCTCCCAAGACCACCTGGGTCATGCAAAACACTCCTTAATGTTCAGACAAAGAATTAATGTTCAGACAAAGAAAGGGCATAGTAAGTTTTTACACTCTTACTAGAATACTTCGTCTTGCTCAAACTGGCAAAACTTTCTTTGCAAAGTCGGCAGTTCTCATTTGGGACCTCTAGTGTGGGATGTTCGCACCCGCAGGCTGTGACGGAGGGCACTTGAGCAATACTCGCAAGCGTGGTTGGAGGTGTAATCAGTGATTGGCTCAGTCCTTACAGGCTCAATTCCTGGAGCAAGGGCTGCAATTTGCCGTTGTGCTATAAGTCCTGGTCAAAACGGGGGGTGCCATTGGTTGTTGGCGATCGCAAGCACTGTGGCACCGAGTATGATGGGCAAATTCACAACGGTAATTTTCTTGGTTCATCTTGCGCTCTGTGACTCTTACCCTCCGCCAAAAAGTCAGCTTCTACTTAGAAGACATTGAAACCCCGCTGGGGAAAGCCATCAATCTGTGCATTACCGGCTTGGTGTTGCTCTCGTCAGTGATTTTTGTCGTGGAGACTTACCCCATTCCTAGCAGGACTCGTGAAATTCTAGAAACGCTGGAGACAGGTATCGTCTTTATTTTTCTGGTGGAGTATGGGTTGCGGTTGTGGTGTGCCGAGAACCGCTGGCGCTTTGCAACGAGTCTGCTGGGCATTGTGGACTTAATTGCAATTCTTCCTTTTCTGCTAGGAGCCATGGACTTTCGCTTCATCCGTATCTTTCGCTGGTTTCGGATCCTGCGATTGATCCGGTTTATCGAAGGAAAAACCGTCTTTGGCTATGTGACCAGTGAAGACAGTGCGATCGCTGTTCGTATTCTCTTTACTATCTTTTCAATTATTTTTGTTTACTCTGGCATCATCTACCAGGTTGAACACCCAATCAATTCAGATGCTTTCACTACATTCTTAGATGCAGTTTACTTCTCTGTCTCCACTTTGTCCACTGCAGGATTTGGTGACATTGTGCCAATTTCTCAACTGGGGCGACTAATGACGATTCTGATGATCTTGACAGGAATTTTGCTGATTCCCTGGCAACTGGGGGACCTGATCAAGCGACTGGTGAAGACGAGCGATCGCCAAGAAATCTCCTGCACTCAGTGTGGACTCGCTGTTCATGACAAGGATGCCTACTTCTGCAAACAATGCGGCACACCGCTGCCACTCTCGTCTGCCGCGAGAGGCCATCCTTCTGTAGAATTACCAGAGCAACACCAGCCGCAGGATGGATGAGGCGGTCGCCGCAGTGCCTTGAGCGCATCGTGGGAGGATGCTCACGCCAGTCCCTAACCACAGCCAGAGCTCAAAGATTCACAGCATCAGGGAAATGATCAGAGAATTTATAAAGATCAAGTAAAACAAGCGGGTTTTATCCTAATCTCTTTGGAAAAACTACGTAAGACGGCAAGGAAGAACCGTCCTAGAGGTGGTCTTTTGATGTCGTAAACGCCCTTCAAAAGCCCCTCAAAGGTACTGACTGCAATTGATAGATGAGGATAAACAATGAACGTGAAGCATCCTGGCGTGACTGTGTGGTTCACCGGATTAAGTGGTGCAGGCAAAACGACCATTCGTATGGCGGTTGAACAGGAATTGCGCGATCGCGGGCTGAAGGTCGAAGTCTTAGATGGGGATGTGGTGCGTGAAAACCTGACGAGAGGATTGGGTTTTAGCAAGGCAGACCGGGACGAAAACATCCGTCGGATTGGCTTTGTCTCTCACCTGCTGACCCGCAACGGCGTCATTGTTCTCGTTTCTGCCATTTCCCCCTATCGAGCAATTCGTGATGAAGTGCGTGAACGGATTGGCAATTTTGTTGAAGTATTCGTGAATGCACCGCTCTCTGTGTGCGAAGCACGGGATGTGAAGGGGCTCTACAAAAAAGCACGCGCGGGTGAAATTAAGCAGTTCACAGGCATTGATGATCCCTACGAACCTCCCCTCAACCCTGAACTGGAGTGCCGCACTGATCTTGAAAGCTTAGATGATTGCGTTGCCAAGGTCCTTGGCAAGTTGGAGGAACTGGGCTACGTCCCCGCTCCTGCTATTATTGCCTAGTGCTAACGCCACGTGAATTCTGGATAAGCTGAAACCCTTGATGTTTCCGTGCGCATCGCGCACGGAAACATCAAGGGTTTAGGAGCACCGCGCTGGGCGCGGTGCTCCTAAACCCGCTTAACCCGAACCGACGTTATGACTCACTGACTCACAATTCCTGACCACTGTACCTTCTTTTGCGGATTGCGACGGTAGGAAAAGAAATGCTCGGCTGTCTGATAGGTACAGTAGGGGGCGATCGCCACCTGTTCAGCAGCAAGCCCTAATCGCTTGAGCTGCAGCAAGTTAACACGGCGAACATCTAAACGCACCTTGCCAGGTTCGGGGTCAGGAAGCAGCGGTGAGTCTGCCAAATGCCAGAGGGACTCAATGATGGCATTGGTGGCGTCGTGAGGTCGATAGGAGCGGGGGGTTGCCGTTGCAGTTTTGGCAAGCGCAGGGGTGGGGGCAAGAACCGTAGCCCCAACTTGCGCAGCAACTTCGGTCGAAACCTGGTACCTCTCACCTGCGATCGCTGGCCCCAGGGCCACTCGCAAATCCTCCAGACGGCTCCCCTGCTGTTGCAGTCGGGCGATCGCCCGCGGCACAATCTCAGTTGCAGTGCCGCGCCAGCCAGCATGGATGGCTGCCACCTGACCGGTTCTAACATCTGCCACCAAGGCAGGTACACAATCCGCAGTACAGACCCAAGCAGCGTGCCCGCCCTGTTCCGTCACCACTCCATCCGCCGGTGGAAACGGAGAGGAATCCATAGCTTCACAGGGGCGATCGCCCTCCAGGGCTTGCTGGATTTCAGCCGGGGTCAGAACAGTATTGCCATGAACTTGATGGACGCGGTAGCACTCTGCTTGAGGTTCCAGGACTGCTGTCAGTTCCGTAGGTGTACGCGGTGAGAAATGCTGGGTAAAAAAACCGTGGGGAAATTGGGATAATAGATCGCAAGTCAGGTAGGACAAGCCTTGCCAGGTATGCCAGTGCCAGCTATGCATGGGGATGAGAGAGGGTAGAGGGTAGGGAGTCGGGTTCTGACAGGGCTAGGAAAGACAGGGGGCAGCAGCACTGCCACCTGCAAAAAGCCGAGAGTCGAGAATTGGCTTTGGGAGTGTGTTCACCGAGTGCATATCACGGTTGCCCTCACCCTAAATCCCTCTCCCAGCTTGGGAGAGGGACTTTAAGATAGTTAGTTCCCCGTCTCCCACCTTGGGAGACGGGGCGAGGGGATGAGGGCTTGCAAAGATGACATGCTCTCGTGCTCATCTCCCCTAGGCACCCCTAGTCTGACAGAACCAGGAATCGACGCAAAAGTATTCTGATGTATATTAGTCCACGCGCGGGGAGATTGACAGGAGGCTGGTGTACCGGGTGGACGCACAGACTAGATGGGGAGTGGCAGGAGAGCCGTTTGACCTCACGCAATTGGAGGCAGAATTGCGACAACGTTGGGTCAAGATCGGCGACATAGAGCTACTTCCAGCCTTCCAGGTATCTGTGTTTGACCGCTTACCCTCAACTAACCAGCAGGTGTGGCAGTGGTTAGAGGCAGGAGCCGCAGAAGGTCGAGTGGCGATCGCCCTAGAACAGACTTCAGGTCGGGGGCAGTGGGGACGGCAGTGGCAGTCGTTACCCGGGGGGCTATACCTGTCGATCGCCCTGCGGCCAGCCATGACGCCCACCCAGGGGACGCAGTTGACGATGGCGATCGCCTGGGGGGTGGCAGAAGCACTCCGGCAGCAGAGCGTGCCTGTCCAGTTGAAATGGTTAAATGACCTAGTGATTGATGGACGTAAACTAGGAGGCGTTCTGGTCGAGACACGTTTGCGGCGAGAGCAGATTGCTCAGGCCGTCGTTGGGATTGGCATCAACTGGAAAAATCCCGTTCCAGACGTGGGAGTCCAGCTCTCGCAAGTGATGGCAGAGCAGCAGTTACAAACTATCCCTTCATTAGAACGACTCGCAGCAGTGGTGCTCCAGGGAGCAATGGCGGGCTACCATGGGCTGCAACGGGCTGGCATTGAGGTGCTATTGCCCCATTACGAGGCAATCCTCAGTCATCGAGGACACGTCATTCCCCTGCCCCCTTCGCTCTATCCAGGCATGGAGCCAAGGATGGGGCAGGTACTGGGGGTGACTGCCGCAGGACAATTGCGCGTGCGACTAATGCCGTCTTCTGGTTCAGAGGACCTGTCGGGAGAATGCCTAAAGGATAGCGATTATTCAACGATAGAGGAGATTGCCCTGGAACCAGGGTGCATTCAGTTAGGCTATCGGACAGAACCGTTTGGAACTGCTTGGAACTGCTTGGGCTAATTCAGTGTCTCAGGCGATCGCAAGTGGTATCCCAAACCGCAAGCAACATTAGGCCTCCTGTATAGGGAGCTACGCGCTCAGGATGGCCAATATTTTGGTGGGAACCCTCGCTGAGCAGAGTTTCCCAGCAACAGCGTTGTTCTCACCCACCCTAATGCGTGTAGCGCTATACCAGAATGTTCTGCGTCAATCTGGTTACTTTTTCGGCACTCCTGTCCGACCGGAAGACGCTCTGCTGTGTAGGATAGGCTTTACGGTTGTTGCACCTCTGTTTTGCCCATGCGACTCCTCTGCCTTAGTAACGGTCATGGCGAAGATGCGATCGCCCTCCGCATTCTCCAGGCGCTGCAACGGCAGCCCCATCCGCCCGAACTGGCTGCCCTGCCACTGGTGGGTGCCGGACACGCCTTTGAACGGAGTGGCATTCCTATCGTCGGGCCTGTGAAGCAGATGCCCTCGGGTGGCTTCGTCTACCAGGACGGGCGACAACTCATGCGGGACTTGAAGGGCGGTCTGTTACAACTCACCCTTGCTCAACTAAAAACCGTCCGTTCCTGGGGCAAGTCTGGCGGTCACATTCTTGCAGTGGGCGATATTGTGCCGCTGTTGTTTGCCTGGTACAGCGGTGCACCCTACGCTTTTGTGGGCACGGCGAAGTCGGAGTATTATCTGCGCGATGAGGCCGGTCTGCTGCCCCGCCGCACGTGGTTTGAAAAGTTAGAAAGCCTGTGGGGATCGGTCTACCTTCCCTGGGAGCGCTGGCTGATGGGCAACCCCCGCTGCAAAGCAGTATTTCCTCGCGATCGCCTCACCAGTGAGACCCTGGCCCAGTTTGGCGTGCCCGCCTTTGACCTAGGCAACCCAATGATGGACGGCCTGGAGCCGAGCGGATCTTTTGCCAGCGATGCTGCTGCTGACCCCAACCCACCATTGACCTTTGTGTTGCTCCCCGGTTCCCGACCACCTGAAGCCTACGAAAACTGGCAGGTCATCCTAGAAGCCGTCGCCGGACTCGTCACCAGCCTGCCCCAAAAGCTGCGATTTTTCGCGGCGATCGCCCCTGGCCTCGATCCCCATCTGCTGCACCAGACCCTGGCATCAAACGGCTGGCATCCCACCTCATCCCCCTCACCTACTCCATCCACCCCACCCACCTACACCTACCACCACTCCACCCTCTCCCTTGCCCTCCCCTTCAACGACTGTATCCATCGCGCCGACTTGGCGATCGCCATGGCAGGCACTGCCACAGAACAGTTTGTGGGGCTAGGCAAACCCGCGATTATCCTACCGGGGAAAGGGCCTCAGTTCACCCCTGCCTTTGCCGAGGCGCAGACCCGCTTACTGGGGCCATCGGTTATTTTGGTGAAGCGTCCTAGTCGGGTTGCCGCAGTAGTGGAAGCGTTGCTGCAAGACCCCGATCGGTTGCAGTTGATTGCCGAAAATGGCCGCCGTCGCATGGGAGAAGCGGGTGCCGCAGCACGGATCGCCCAGTGTTTGATGACACAGATGCAATGAGCCGGGATTTCTGAACCGCACGAAGTGATAGGAACTACCGGCATGAAGCAGGCCTCAAAATTACAGTTTTCTTATCCTCCTTAAGCAAAACGGAGAGTTAAAGGGGATCGGAAAATTTCGTCCTATCGTGACAGTGGTTGCGTAGAAGGAGCATAACCTATGGCTGCCTTAAGAGTTGGCATTAACGGATTTGGGCGCATTGGTCGCCTTGTTCTTCGGGCTGGATTGAAAAATCCCAATATTCAATTTGTTGGTATCAATGACCTGGTTCCCCCTGATAACCTGGCCTACTTATTGAAGTACGATTCTACCCACGGACGGTTTGATGGCACCGTGGAAGCCAAAGACGATGGCATTGTCGTGAATGGGCAGTTTATTCCCTGTACAGCAATTAAAAATCCGGCTGAGTTACCCTGGGGCGATCGCAACACTGATTATGTGGTGGAATCTACCGGGCTGTTCACCACCTATGATGGTGCCCACAACCACATTGCCGCTGGGGCAAAGCGCGTCCTAATCTCGGCTCCCACCAAAGATCCCGATAAGGTGAAGACGCTGGTGGTTGGGGTCAATGATGAAGACTATGATCCCCAGACTGATATCATTGTTTCTAACGCCAGCTGCACCACGAACTGCCTGGCTCCTGTGGCCAAAGTGATCGATGAAAAGTTCGGGCTGCTGGAAGGCCTCATGACCACTGTTCACTCCATGACGGCTACCCAACCCACAGTAGATGGCCCCAGCAAGAAAGACTGGCGCGGTGGCCGTGGTGCAGCCCAAAACATCATCCCCGCGTCTACTGGGGCAGCAAAGGCAGTCACACTGGTGCTCCCCCAACTCAAGGGCAAGCTGACGGGCATGGCCTTCCGCGTCCCCACTCCCGATGTATCAGTGGTAGACCTGACTTTCAAGACTGCCAAGGCGACCACCTACGAAGAAATTTGTGCTGCCATGAAGGAAGCATCCCAAAATGGGTTGAGTGGCATCCTGGGCTATACCGATGAGGAAGTGGTGTCTTCGGATTTCATCACCGATTCCCACTCCAGCATTTTTGATGCGAAAGCTGGCATCGCACTCAACTCCAACTTCTTCAAGGTTATCTCCTGGTATGACAACGAGTGGGGCTATTCCTGCCGCGTTGTTGATATGCTGCTGTCGATGGCAAAGGAAGACGGCCTCCTGTCTTAAGGACTCCTGATGTTGTGAAGCGTGCGTCGCTG
>DVEB01000258.1 GCA_015295905.1 Synechococcales cyanobacterium M55_K2018_004 | reverse complement strand
GCCTCAGCGCTTGCCGCCTCAGCAGCAGCCTCTGCTTCAGGTGCTGCTGTCACCGTATCTGTTGCTGCTTCTGGCAGTGAAACCACCTCAGGTGTGGTCTCTGTAGTCACCTCCTCGGCGACAGCCTCCTCTACAGGGGGGGCTGTTGCGGGGATAGGAGCCACTGTCGTTTCAGCAGTGGCTGACGCTTCTGGGGTAGGCAGTGCTTCGACCGCAGGCGTTGCGGCTACCGACTCGGTGGATGTTTCGACCGTGGGCGTTTCGACTACCGACTCAACGGGCGCTGCCGAGGTCTCTGCGATCGCCTCTGTCATCGTTTCCTCAACAGTTTCAACAGCGGGAGCCTCCGGTTCTGGGGCAGGTTCCGGCGCTGGTTTCGCCGCACTAGGCTTGGGACCACGCATTAATGCGAGGTTGACTGGGGGCTTCGCGTCGCGATCGCCTTTCCCCTTCCCCTTGCCTCGATCTTTACCTTTGCCCCGGTTCTCCCGGTCGCCATCCTTGCTACTTTTTGGACGGGGCCGCTCCTTGGGAACAGTGGACGATGCATCGCTGGCTGCCCCATTTTCCTGAGCACCAGTGTTTGTATCGGAAGTGCTACTCACTTCAGCACCTTCAGCCGCTTTTGCCAAGCGTTCGGACTTCTTAATCGGACGTTCAACCATGACTTTTATTACCGCCTATTACCGCCTCTTCTCTAAGGATACTCGTTGGTTGGCATTGCGAGGTTGTGATAATGCGTCGCTCAGCAATTCTCATTTTGCAGGATGCGTTACGGCTACGGCCTACCCATTCTACGGTGGGTACTTGCGTGACAATACATTCTTTGAAAACTGCTCATAATGCGCGCTTTTCAAAAAAATAAAAAACTTGCAGGGTCGTTAGCCTTCTCTGGCTGCGGCTGCCATTTCCATCAAAATTTTCTGAGAACTGCGCTCCTCTTCGGGGCTGTTGGGGCGTCGCTGCACATAGCTGCCATCAGGTTGTAAGTCCCACGCCTGACGGTTATCGGCCAGCATAATGCCCAGCACTTCCTGCAAGTCCATAGCCAAATCTGGGTCTTCAACGGGGGTGACGGCTTCAACGCGGCGGTCAAGGTTACGCGGCATCCAGTCTGCACTGCCGATGTAGACTTCATCCTGTCCATTGTTGTGGAAGTAGAAGATGCGTGAGTGCTCTAGATAACGTCCGATGATGCTGATCACTTGGATGTTTTCACTGACCCCTGGCACTCCTGGTCGCAGACAGCAGATCCCCCGCACAATGAGGTCAACTTTGACTCCCGCTTGGGATGCTTCGTAGAGCTTCTGAATCAGGCTGGGATCTACCAAGGCATTGACTTTGATAACAATGCGGGCATGGAAACCGTTTTTGCAGTGGTCAATCTCCCGTTGCACTAGGGCAATCATGCGATCGCGCAGACTCATGGGTGCCACTAGCAGCTTGCGATAGGCTTTCTGGCGGGAATAGCCTGTCAAAAAGTTAAACAGGTCGGTCAGATCGGCGCCATGATCCTCCCGACAGGTAAACAGCCCCAAGTCAGTGTAGAGCCGCGCAGTCTTGGGATTGTAGTTGCCTGTGCCAATGTGACAGTAGCGGCGGATGCGGTTTTCTTCACGCCGCACCACCAGCACTAGCTTGGTGTGAGTCTTCAGCCCCACCAGCCCGTAGACAACATGGACTCCAGCCTTCTCAAGTTTGCGGGCCCACTGAATGTTATTTTCCTCATCAAAGCGGGCCTTCAGTTCCACCAGCACTGCCACCTGCTTACCGTTTTCCGCTGCCGCAATTAACGCATTCACAATCGGGGAATCGCCGGAAGTGCGGTAGAGGGTCATCTTGATGGTTAACACCTGGGGGTCGTAGGCTGCCTGGGTAATAAACCGTTGCACTGAAGTCGTAAAAGACTGGTAGGGATGGTGCACCAACAAGTCCTGTTTACGGATGACGGCAAAAAAGTCTTCATCCCCTTCAGTGGGATTTTCCGGATCCACTTCACTAAGGCGACGTAGGCGAGGATGGGTAACAGGTGACCAGGGGGGATCCTTCAACTCTGGCAGCGGCAGATCCATGAAGCAGAACAGATCGCGCAGACACAGTAATCCGTCTACCTCGTACACATCGCCACTAGTGAGACCCATTTCCTCCATCAGGGTTTGCCGAATCGAATCGGGCATTGAGGCGTGTACTTCCATCCGCACCACTGACCCGCCAAAGCGCCGCTTGCGTAGTTCCTGTTCGATTGCCTGCAACAGATCGTCCGCTTCGTCCTCTTCAACCTCCAAGTCAGCGTTGCGCGTGATCCGAAAGGGGTGGTAGTCCAGGATGTTCATCCCAGGGAAAAGGGCCTCCAGGTTGTGGGCAATCACCTGCTCGAGGGGGACCCCCGTCCAGACGGTAACAATCCCCTGCTGCTGAAGTTGTAGTGACTGGGGAAGTGCCACAAACCGGGGCAATACGTTGGGCACTTTCACTCTGGCAAAGTGTTCCTCCTCCGTTTCAGGATCTTTGATCACCACTGCCAGGTTAAGACTGAGGTTGGAAATGTAGGGGAAGGGGTGGCTAGGGTCAACCGCTAGGGGCGTGAGGACGGGAAAGATCTGCGATTCAAAATAATCGTGCAGATAAACGCGCTGTTCCTGGTTGAGGTCCACATAGTCGAGGATGTAGACGCCGTGAGCAGCCAACTGTGGACGTAGGGCATCCTGGAAGTGGCGGTGCTGCTTCACTACCATCGGAGCGAGGCGATCGCGAATGGCTTCCAGTTGCTGCTGGGGGGTTCTGCCGTCGGGGGTGGGCTTAGTCACTCCTACCTCGACCTGTTGCTTCAGGGCTGCCACCCGCACCATGAAAAACTCATCCAGATTGCTGGTGAAAATGGCAGTAAATTTTAGCCGCTCGAGCAGCGGTGTGCGAGGATCAAAAGCTTCCCGCAGAACCCGGTTGTTGAACTCTAGCCAACTGAGTTCTCGGTTGAAATAGTATTGCGGGTCAGAAAGAACAATTTCGGGAGTAGAACGTTTGAGACGGGGCACGGGGGGTGGGGGAAGGAAAAGGAAAATAGAGCAGGGGAGACAAAGCGAGCGGGAGAGAGAACTAGATCCGGAGTGATCCACTCCCCCTTACTCTGCCACTCTCCTATTATCCAGACAGACTCAGGACAAAGACGATTGAGGTTTAGAAGACTTCATCTTCTCGCCCAACCCACCATTCGCCTAGGTTCATCACGGCGGCATGGAGGTCGGCGATCGCATCGGCATACTCATCCGGCGAGAGGCGATCGCGCTCTTCTTGAAGCTTCAGGAGACGTAGCTGAGCCAGCAACCAAGGCTTGGCATGACCATCCGTAGCTTCAATGTAGCGGGCAAGGTCTTGACTATCCATCCGATTCACCTGAGTGTTACAGATTGTAGGGTAACGCTGATTCGAGTTCAGAGGACCTTAGAACACTGCGCGGTGTCCTAAAACCTTTCAACACAACCCTTTAACACAGAAAATCAAGGGTTGAGGCTGATCTCGAGTTCACGTCAGGGTAGCTAGCCTACCAAGGCAGAGATCTACACATCTCGTAGAACACGCCACGCTCGATTACGTCTTGCTGTGTGCTGAGGTTTCGCCGCACCCCAGCCACTCTTTTATCCTAAACGAAGCTGCATACCGCTAGATTCTGGCAAAAACTCCAGAGACGGCAAGGCTGGGCCTCATCCCGAAACCCAGCCTCGAGCACTCTTGCGAGCTTAAGCAGCCAGGTTTGCAGCCACAAAGTCCCAGTTCACCAACTTGTCAAGGAAGTTGGCAATAAAGGCAGGGCGGGCATTGCGAAAATCGATGTAATAGGCGTGTTCCCACACATCCAGCGTCAGCAGGGGCTTCTGGCCATGAACTAGGGGGTTTTCAGCGTTGGGGGTTTTCGTCACTTTGAGGGTGCCGTTCTCCTCCACCAACCAAGCCCAACCGCTACCAAACTGGGTTGCCGCCGCATTGCTGAATTCCTTCTTGAAGTTCTCGAAGTTACCAAAGGCGGCGTCGATCTTGGCTGCCAAGTCTCCCGTGGGCTGACCACCGCCTGCAGGCTTGAGACAATGCCAAAAGAAGGTGTGGTTCCAGACTTGAGCAGCGTTGTTGAAAATGCCCACAGTGTCTGGGTTGCCAAAGCTCTTTTTGATCACGTCTTCCAGTGACATACTGCCAAATTCGTTGTCTTTGGTCAGGTTGTTGAGGTTATCAACGTAGGCTTTGTGGTGCTTGCCGTAGTGATATTCAAAGGTCTCGGCTTTCATGCCGTAAGGCTCCAGCGCATCCATCGCAAACGGAAGGGGGGGCTGCTCAAATGCCATAGTGATCGTCCTCTCTAATCGCGTAAATCGTTCTGTGAATCTGCAAACTGCCCATCTCCGAGCATTCCTCCCGCTCAACTGGGCCAATTCCTAAGTGAGCGCCCGTTGCCAAGAAGACTTCAGCTTCCGAACTGACCGCAGTTGGGTCAACACCCTTGCTCCAGGGAATTAGCACTGCGAAAACGACACCACAGCGGCATGACCAGGAGTGATAGAGGAGTGCCAGAAATCACGGGAAGGGATTCAGGAGTTGGACTATTGATAGAATTTTATATCAAAAGTCACTCCGGCGATGTTGGGCAGCCGACAGGCGATCGCGCCCACCGCTTGCCCTCAAAAACGACTCCCGCAGCCCCCATAGCTGAGTTGACCAATGATACCGACTCCGTCGGTTATTGAGTCGCTTTGTCGTAGTGTAAAACGTTCGCTGCGCGCACGTTTTACACTACGACAAACTGCTACTTTACAGACGGATTCCGTATGAGTGTTCGCTGGGGAGGGGGGCTGAGGGCAGCACAAGGTTCCCAGTGATTAATTCCCGTTCCTGAGCGCATCTCCGTGTCAAGAAATCCGATTGGGATGAAGCAACACCCCCAAAACCTGTTGAGAGTGTCCCCCTGTTACCCCCCGGTTGCGGCTATCATAGCTATGTCGTAACAGCTACAATCATGGGCAGACAGCGTTCCCTTTTAGGGTTGATTTTAGTGTTGGCGATCGCCGCTGCCATTGTCATCGTTCAGGTGCCGTCGCGCTTGGGGCTAGATCTCCAGGGGGGGACTCAGCTCACCCTCCAGGTCAAAACCACCGAGGCGGTTCCGGAAATTACCCCAGAGAAATTGGAGGCAGTCCGATCGGTTGTAGAGCGGCGGATCAACAGCCTAGGGGTGTCGGAAGCGGTGGTCCAAACCGTTGGCAACAATCAATTGCTGGTGCAACTCCCAGGCGTAACCGACCCAGCCCAGGCCGAACGAGTGCTAGGTGGTACGGCGCAACTCGATTTCCGCGAACAGCGCGTGGGAACGGAAGCACAACTAGCGGCTGAGTTGCAGGTACGCCAAGACTTACTGATCCAGCAGGCGCAACTGAAAACTAGTGGCAATCAGCAGGCGATCGCCGAAAACCAAGCTGCCTTGGAACGCAGTGATGCGGCGATCGCCGACCTGTTTGAAAAAACACAACTCACGGGCGATAAGCTCCGCAACGCCTATGCTCAACCGGTTGCAGGCGATTCTTGGGAGGTAGGGCTGGAGTTTAACGAGCAAGGTGGCATCGAATTTGCCGAACTGACAAAAAATATTGCAGGCACAGGACGCACCCTGGGAATCTTTCTGGACAACCAGTTGCTCAGCGCGCCCACGGTAGATGCTAAGTATGCAGAAACTGGCATTGCCGGGGGACGCGCTAGTATTTCGGGTGGATTTGATGCCCAGCGGGCGGCTGACTTGGCTGTGCAGTTGCGAGGAGGAGCGCTCCCCGTCCCCGTTGAAATTGTAGAGAACCGAACCGTTGGTGCTACGCTGGGGCGCGACAGTATCGAGCGCAGCATCTATGCTGGCCTGGCCGGATTGCTGTTGGTGTTGCTCTTCATGGTGGTGTACTACCGCCTGCCCGGTTTGATTGCAGACATTGCCTTGGTCATCTACGCCCTGCTCACCTTTGCTGTCTTCAGTTTGCTAGGGGTGACTCTCACCCTGCCTGGGATTGCAGGCTTCATTCTGAGTATTGGGATGGCAGTGGATGCTAACGTGCTGATCTTTGAGCGCACCCGTGAGGAACTGCGGGCGGGCAAGACCCTCTATCGCTCTGTGGAATCAGGCTTTTACCGGGCGTTCTCCAGCATTCTGGACAGTAACGTGACGACTCTGATTGCTTGTGCTGCCCTGTTCTGGCTGGGGGCAGGTTTGGTGAAAGGATTTGCCTTGACCCTGGCGATCGGGGTAGGAGTCAGCATGTTTACGGCGCTGACGGTCAGCCGCACCCTACTGCTAGTGGCGCTCAGCTTCCCCAACCTCCGCAAACCTGAACTTTTCTGTCCCAACTTGCCGCCTGCAAGCCAAGCCAAAGCCTCTACCCTTGAGACGAGTTCATAGCGTAGACGTGGAGAAACCACCTCCACCCCATAACCAACGGGAAATTGGGTAATCACGCTAAGACTGAGTTGGTTCATTTATTCTGCACCGCCCCATGAAATTACAGGTCATCAAGCAACGCAAAATCTGGTGGACGTTCTCGGCTGTGACAATCTTGGCAGGCATCGTCGCCATGGCTCTGTCCTGGCAGCAGTTCGGAGCACCACTGCGGCCTAGCCTTGATTTTGTGGGAGGGACCCGCCTGCAACTGGAACTGGCCTGCGCCAGCAACAACACCTGCACCCAGCCCATCAACCCAGCGACGGTGCGGGAGGTGTTGAACCAGCAAGGGCTAGGGGGCAGCAGCATCCAGGTGGTGGGGGAGCAGCAAACGGCCCTGTCAATCCGGACGTCAACCCTGAATGTGGATCAGCGATCGCAACTCCTCCGTTCTCTGGAAGCGAAACTGGGGCAATTCGACCCCACTGCGACGCAGATTGACACCGTTGGTCCCACCTTGGGACGACAGTTGTTTACCTCTGGCATCGTGGCACTGCTAGTCGCCGCTGCGGGGATCATGGCCTACCTCAGCTTCCGATTTGAGTTCGACTTCGCTGTATTTGCGCTCGTTGCCCTGTTGCACGATGTCTTGGTCACGCTGGGAGTTTTTTCTGTTCTAGGGCTGGTGTTGGGTGTTGAGGTGGATAGCTTATTTATTGTGGCCCTGCTGACCATTGTGGGTTTCTCGGTGAATGACACGGTGGTCATCTACGACCGTATCCGTGAAACGATCCAGCGCCATCCCCAGGGACACATCAACGAGATCACTGAGGACGCCGTGAACCAGACCCTGACTCGCTCGATCAACACGACCCTCACCACCTTGTTAACCCTGATTGCCATTTTCCTGTTTGGCGGCGAGACTTTGAAGTACTTCGCCCTAGCCCTGATCATTGGCTTTGTGGCAGGGGCTTACTCCAGTATTTTCATTGCCAGCACGCTGCTAGCTTGGTGGCGCGTCTTTCGGGGAAGAGCGATCGCGGAGGAAACTGTGCCAGTCTCCGAACCATCTGTGGAAATTGAGGAAGCCTAGCGCATGTTGCAAAACTGCCTGGTAGACCTGGGAACCTGAAAAGCAGCGGGGGCGCCGTCTAACCATGTCAGACCAGCATGAAGAACAACCCTGGGATGCTTCAGACCCAACCTTTCAACAACAGCTAGAGCGATTGCACCAGTTTACGGTTTACTTTCGCTGGGCGGTTGTCGGTGTCCTCTGGCTTTTGCTGGGGCCAATAAGTCTGTGGATGTTGCGCTCCGAGATTCAGATGTGGCGAGAGTACTTTACTTGGACGGCGTTACGCTACGGGTTAGCCTATAACCTGTTGCCAACGCTCGCCCTCTCCATTTGTGTGGGGGCTACGGTTGCCGTTTTGCTCTGGCAGAGCCGCAACATTTTGTTTGGCATCTCCCCCCGGCAGACCCGTCGCCTCACGGCTCTGCTCTGGCAGATCCGCAAGCAGGGCGAAAGCCATCCCCTGTGGCGCTGGGTCAATTCGCCCCAGTCCTCTGATTCACGCTAATAGACTTAGCCTATGGAATTCCTCACCCTGCTCTTGACTGGACTGCTGGGGCTGATATCTCCAGTTGGAATGGTGTTGGATACGGTGGTGGAGACCCTGATCCGCGACCAAGTGCAAGCGGTTGAATCCTTGCAGGTGCGGGTCGATAATGCCCCCAGTTTTCGAGTGGTGCAGGGGCGAGTGGAGCGGGTGCGGATTGCGGGTCGGGGGGTGGTCTTGGTGGAAGGGGTGCGGGTTGCAGCAGTAGATGTGGAGACCGATGCGATCGCCGCTAACCCCAGACAACTGCGAGCTGGAACGCTCCGCCTGCAACGCCCCCTGCAAGCTGCACTGCGAGTCGTGTTGACTCAGGCCGACCTAGAGCGGGCCCTACAATCGCCCTTCGTGACGCAGCGACTGCGCAATTTTCGCTTTCGGTTGCCGGGTGCCCAAGGGCAGCAATTGCCAGACTATCAGCTTGCCTCCCCCCAGATCGAACTGCTGGGGAACCAGCGGTTGCGTGTGAGCGCGGCTCTCCAACAGCAGTCTCAACAGTTACAAATTGTGGTAGAGACGGGGTTGGAATTGATCGACGGGCGGCAGATTCGGTTGGTGGAACCAGCGATCGCCATCAACAATCAACCGGTGCCGGCGCAGTTGCTGCAACCCCTGGTGGCGGGGGTGCAACGACAGTTGGATATGGATAATTTTGTAACACCTGGTACAACAGCTCGCCTTTTAGCGCTAAAAGTAGAGCAGGGGCAAATTGAGGTGGCCGCCTTTGTGCGGATCAGTCCAGAGGCGATCGCACCGAGTCAGTGACTCCAGGACGATAAACTAATGCAGCAACAGTGCAAACCCACAAGTCTGTTTCATCGTCATCATGCGTTCAAGTCAAGCAGTCTGGAGAGGAGAGTATAGGGCATCTAGAGGCGACCCATTACGGAGATGGAGGAAATCTTCAGGCTCCGCCACTGCCTCAGGTCTCCTGAGTTGAGCCGCAGTCATGCGTCGATACTATGCTCATGTCCGGAATGGGCGATCGCGCATGTGTAGTTGATGGCTGAGTTGGTCTATCCGCCACCAACGGCTGAGAGTAGGTCAGGGACTCAGACCGTCTCAGTTGCCCAGGGTCGCCCGCATCCTAAAGAATCAGGGACTCCTCATCTGCACTAACCTTCACCCTCATCGAGGAGCCGTGCTATGCAAGAACAACCCCTACAAAACCAAACTCCAGATTCCCGGCCCCGCCGTGTAAACCGCCCTGCGAGTGGAGTCATCGCCGTATTGTCGGCTGTGGTGCTGGCCGCTGGTGGTGTGACAACTTGGCTCACGCTCAAGCAAGCTCCTAGTCCAGTGACTCCAGCCCCTACTCAGTCAACGATTCAACCCAACCAGGCGCAGATCCCCGTTGAACAAACGGTTCAAGTCTACTTAGTGAAAGATACAGGGACGCGACTTGAGCTGGTGCCAACTCCCGTTAGCGTCGTCGCTAGTAATCAACCTGTCGAAGTCCTAAAAGCAGCGTTTGCAAAATTGCTGGAACAACATTCAACAGGCGCAGCGACATCGACGATTCCAGAGAATACTCAGGTTCGCAGCCTAGAAGTCCGTTCCGATGGTGTGCATGTAGATCTGTCGCAAGAGTTTACGACAGGTGGAGGGAGTGCTGCTATGATGGGACGCCTAGGCCAGGTTGTCTACACTGCTACGACGCTTGATCCCACTGCTAAGGTTTGGATTTCCATTGAGGGTAAACCCCTAGAAGTGCTGGGGGGTGAAGGCCTAGTGGTTGACCAGCCCATGACCCGCAACAGCTTCGACGAAAATTTTTCGTTATGAGCAAGACGCGAATTGTTTGAACGGGAAGTCGAGATAGGTTGAAACCCTTGCTGTTCCGTGCGCTCATGGAAAGGGGGAGAATGTCGCCTTTGCAAGCCATCATCCCCCGGCCCCTTTTCCAAACATCCCGCTGACAGGACGAGTAGAGTAACGATTTAAGTCTGCCAGCCCTCATCTGCCAGCCCCTTCTCCCAAGTTGGGAGAAGGGGAATCGAGTACCTCACAGTTTCTCCTTCTCTCTCCATCCGCTCTGTTGTGAGAGTTCGAAGAATTGGAATGTGTCTAAACCCCAATCCCAGGCTCAAATCAGTTAGCCCTCACAACAGGTTCATAGGCAAGGGTAGAATTAAATTCTTAGAATTAAACTCTAAGGTTTGTGGGTTGCTCTACAAAAAGGGAAATCTCTTAATTCTGTATCAATTCCGCTTTTACGTCATCAGGGGTAAGGGGGAGGGTAGATTAAAGAGAGCATTTTGGGCGACTTTAGAATACCTTCCCTCGTTTTGATCGAAATCAATTCTTCTCTTCCATGAATTTAGTGGATACAAAAAAGCGTTCATTCATAATCACTACGCCGATTTACTATGTTAACGATCTGCCTCACATTGGCAGCGCTTATACAACAATGGCGGCTGATGTCGCCGCCCGCTTTCATCGCCTGCGGGGAGAAACGGTGCTTTCAGTGACAGGCACCGATGAGCATGGACAGAAGATTCAACGCACGGCGGCAGAATTGGGGCGATCGCCCCAGGAACACTGCGACCAGATCGTGGCTGGCTTCCAAGCCCTCTGGAAAAAACTGAACATTCAGTACGATCGCTTCATTCGCACCACCGATCCTCGCCATGAGGCCATTGTGCGTGAGTTTTACCAGCGCGTTTGGGACAACGGCGACATTTACCTAGGGCAGCAGCAAGGGTGGTATTGCGTCGCCTGTGAAGAATACAAGGAAGAGCGCGAACTCCTGCCGGATCACCACTGTCCCATTCACACCAACCGCGCCTGTGAGTGGCGCGATGAGGAAAATTATTTCTTCCGTCTCTCAAAATATCAACATAAGTTAGAAACGCTTTACGCAGAACGGCCAAACTTCATCCAACCCGAGATTCGCCGTAATGAAGTTTTAAGTTTTGTGAATCAGGGGTTGCAAGATTTTTCAATTTCACGGGTCAACTTGGACTGGGGGATTCGCCTCCCCAACAACCCCCACCACACAATCTACGTTTGGTTTGACGCATTGTTAAACTATGTGACAGCAGTCGTTCCACCAGAGCAAGAACCAACCCTTGCCAATGCGATTCCCTATTGGCCTGCCACTGTGCATCTAATCGGTAAAGATATTTTGCGTTTTCACGCCGTTTACTGGCCTGCCATGCTGATGTCAGCGGGGATGGAGATCCCTGATTGTGTCTTTGGTCACGGTTTTCTGACCAAGGATGGGCAGAAGATGGGGAAAAGTTTGGGGAACGTGATCGATCCTTTTGACCTAGTGGATCGCTTTGGTTCAGATGCGGTGCGCTATTATTTTCTTAAAGAAATTGAATTTGGTCGAGACGGTGACTTCGCAGAAACGCGATTCATCAATATTGTCAACGCAGATCTTGCGAATGACTTGGGCAACCTCCTGAATCGCACCCTGAAGATGGTGCATAAGTACTGCGATCGCACCATTCCCGCTGTTTCCGCCGATACCCTGCCAGACGATGATCTGCTGAAATCAAAAGGGGTACTTTTAGAGCAGCAGGTTGCTGCCGCCTACGAAGCGCTGGCCTTCAGCCAAGCTTGCGAAGCCATTCTGACCCTTGTTAGAGCCGGCAACAAGTATCTGGATGAGCAAGCCCCCTGGAAAGTGTTCAAGGCGGGGGATCAGGCCACAGTCAATCAAATCCTGTATGCTGTACTGGAAACAGTACGACTTGCAGCATTTCTGCTCTCACCCGTCATTCCTACGGTGAGTAATCGAGTCTATCAACAACTGGGCTACTCCATCGATTTCAATCATCCCCAAGCCATCAAACTAGCGCCGTATGAGCAGCATGCCCGGTGGGGGGCCCTACCTGCCGGTCAGGTAGTCGGTGATCCGGAACCAGTCTTTCCTCGGCTGGAAGTTGTTGATAGCAGCAGCACGCCTTAAACACTCTCCAATTCAACACGCATCACGTTCGCTCAGCCCGTACCCTAAGTGATTCGGTTATTCGTTGTTCAAGTGGGGGTACTTGCTCCCGCATTCCAAAATTTCTAGATAAAAAATGAGGATAACAAATGTTTCACCCGACTGAAAATGACACAGTATTCACACCAGAACAGGTGCTAGAGAATCGAGGTAGGGTCGCCATCTTCATCGATGGTTCTAACCTGTTTTATGCTGCTTTGCAACTTGGCATTGAGATTGATTACACAAAGTTACTCTGTCGCCTCACTGCGGGTTCCCGGCTGCTCCGTTCCTTCTTCTACACCGGGGTCGATCGCACCAACGAAAAGCAGCAGGGGTTTCTGCTGTGGATGCGCCGCAACGGGTATCGCGTCATTTCCAAAGATCTCGTCCAGCTTCCCGATGGCTCCAAAAAGGCGAATTTAGATGTAGAGATTGCGGTGGATATGATGGCGCTAGTTGGTTCCTATGACACCGCCGTCCTCGTGAGTGGTGATGGTGACCTCGCCTACGCCGTAGACGCTGTGAGCTACCGGGGGGTGCGAGTTGAAGTCGTCAGCCTGCGCTCCATGACTAGCGACAGCCTAATCAATGTCGCCGATCGCTATATCGACCTTGACTCCATCAAAGAAGACATTATGAAAACGCCGCGCCAGAGCTACACCTATCGTCCTCTATCGGGAATTAGTTTAAACGAAGACCCAAGCCAGGAGTAAATCATTAGCGCGGTTCAACCTCCAGCAAGCAGCCTCTAGCCCAATAGCCTCTAGCCCAGTAGCATGCGTGTACCCATGGTTCACATGACCTAGCTGCAAAAAGGCCCGAGGCATTAAGATCTCAACCCCTGAGACCAGGTCACAAAAACACAAACTCAACCCGAAGACTTGCGCCATCTTCTCCGTGTCTGCTTTGTCTCTGTGTTTTCTCTGTGCCTCTGTGGTTCAACCCCAAACCTGCCCTTGCGTTGAACTCACGGTTCTGAATGGCATCAAAGCTGCTGCTGATCCAAAATCGTCCCTGTCAAGCAGGCATTGACCAGATTCGTGCCCTTCAAGTTGGCCCCCACCAGTTCCGCACAGAGTAGGTTCGCCTCTGCCAAAGTTGCCCCTGCCAGATTGGCATCACGCAGGTCAGCCTCTTCCAGGTTGGTCTGGTTGAGGATCGCCCCTTGCAGATCAACCTGATTCAGGTTTGCTCCCTGGAGGTTGGCGCTGCTCAAATTCGCCCCCCGTAGATCGGCTCCCCGCAAGTCAGCCCCTTGGAGATTTCCTCCGGTCAAGTTCGCCCCACTCAAAAAAGCCCCTGCTAAGCTGGAACGGGCCAGGTTTGCCTGCATCAGGTTTGCCCCCCGTAGATTTGCCCCCCGCAGATCGGCTTCTGTCAGATCGGCTTGCATCAGGTTTGCTCCCAGCAGCGTCGCCCGCAAATCACTCCCTGAGAGGTTGCTGCCTAATAAATTACTGCCCTCTAAACGAGCGCCAGCAAGACACGCTCCACTCAGGTTGCTTCCCACCAGATTTGCGCCACTTAAAACGGTGCGGCTCAAATCTGTTTGCGATAAGTCTTCATCCTCCAGGTCTGCGCCAGCCAAGTGCTTCAGCTTACCTGCCCGAATGTCCTCAAGATTCATAGGTGCCAGAGTTGCCAGACGCAGTAGAGAGGGAACGATGTTCAGAGGACGCACCCCAGTTGATTAGATCTTCATCTGAGTGGGAGTCGAGCAACCAGAGGCCAGCAGCAATTTTGGGCGGTGTCACGGATAGGCTTAACCCCTGCTGCAATCCATTCACCAGCAGTGAGAGGGCTTCGACTAGTTTGGGATCCCAGCGATCGCCCTGTTCAGCCTGACACTCAGCCAAAGCAGCAGCATAGGCGGCGGCAGGCGTAGCAGCAGGGGTGAGCGGTAGATCTGGAGTGGCCTGGAGGCGGCTCCGATGGGCAGCCAAGCGCTGTTGAAAACAGGCGACCAGCCCTAGGATGCGAGACTCCAGCGGAATTTCGTCACCCGCTAGTCCTGCCGGGGTGCCCTGCCCATCCCACCGTTCAGTCTGATGGGTCAGGATGGTGGCGATCGCCTTCAACCGTTGCATCGTGCGCAACACCTGCACACCGGGAATCAGCGGGCAAGACAGCGGAACAGCCGTCGGGCTACTGGGGCGCGCCGAGGGGTGTAGAGGAGTCGCCGCGTCTTGCAAAAAGGCAATCCGGTGCAGCAGCCCTGACAGGCGCAGCCGGTGGAGTTGCCAGGCTGGGAGATCCAGCAGTTGCCCAAGGGACTCTGCCAAGGTTGCCACCTCTGCTGCGGCCATTGGGTTGCTCAGATCCGTCTGGTCGATCAGTTGAGCAATTCGCAGAAAAGCCTGCAACTCGTTCGAGATGAGATTATTGGAGAGTGGACTGGGGGACGCAGCCAAGGAGTTGGAGGAGCGATCGCTTTCCAGTCCCTGTGGGCCGTTCTCCAGGTAGGCCACGACCCGTGAGACGATTTCCCCCAGATCAGCCACTGTGGGGGCGCTGTAGGGAGTGTCGAGACGCTGGATTTGAGCAGCAATTTCCTGGTGGTGGTCAGTCAGCTTTGCCGCCAATTGGGGGTTGTAAGCAGCAATGTGGGCGATCGCCAACTTTGCCGTCTCCAGCACAAGGTTGGGCTCAAAAGTCCACAGGCCGTAAAACTTGCGTTCAAGGTCGTGGGTGGGGCAGCCTGAAGCCCCATAGTCGTCCTCAGACAATTCCTGACACAACACCATTGCCGTGTAGGTGGGCGACAGGATGATCAGGTGCCACTCCTGGGCCACTGGATCGTCCTCCTCCAGGCTAACCAGGGCAACATTGGCGCGTTGGCTGGTGGGATGGTCGGCAAAGCCCGTATCTGCTGCCGCAAGGATGACCACCTGGGGCGCACGCTCTGCAATTTCACCGTAGCGATCGGCTTCCTGCAAATACCACTTGCCCCGTTGGAAAGCCGTGATCATTAACGGCTGGTAGTCGTGCATCAGGATTGCGTCTTCCAGGGCATGACAAAGCGCCACTAGCGTGTTCTTAAAGTACACCCCAAAGTTCAGAGGGCGTTTCCCATCAGGATTTCCTGGTTGGTGTGCGTCTCGCAGTTCCTGTAAGATCGAGCCTTGCAGCATTTAACTCAGGCCATCAGAAAAATCATTACTGACTATCATGACACAACCCAATCAGGGGATCATCTCTGATCTGGCCTATTCAGACCATCACCAGTTGCTTGTCCTGAGCCGACTCAATCGGCGCAGTCAGGGCTTCCTCCAGGTCAGCCCGTCCCAGCCGCTGTTCCAAAATCCTCATCACCTCACGTCCAAAGTCATTGGGGTTCTGCTGCCACGCTTGCAGACAGACTTCTCCAAAAAAGGAACCGAGGGGTTCCGGGTTCCACAGGAGTTTCTTCGCAGTCCAGGGCATCAGGCTCATGGGGTTATACCCCGGCTTCAAAATGTTGTGCTTGAAGGCGTACTCCTCCAGATGGGTATGGGGTTGCAGCCCAATGAAGAAGATTGCTGGCTCTACCTTATCTGCCCCAAAGATAGCCTCTAGCTCGCGGTGATAGGCGATCGTCTGACGAATGGTGTCGAAGGTTTCATCAATCACGTTGAAGGAATAGTTGACCGAGACTAGGTCGTTAAACCCCGCAGCCTTGAGGTCGCGGCAGTTTTGTAGCACCGTCCGCAGGTTATACCCCATCCGCATCTTCCGCACCAACTCTTGAGAGCCGCTGGTGATACCAATCTCAAAATAGTTCATCCCCGTTTTCACCATCAGGTCGCACAGCCGAGGGGTCAAATTATCGGCCCGGATGTAGGCCGCCCAGTGGATATCAGTCATCCCCGCGTCCAGGATGTTCTGGAGCAGTGCTTCGGCATCGTCGATAAACTTGCGGGCGGGGATAAACTGAGCGTCGGTGAACCAGAAGTTGCGGATGCCCCGGTCGTAGAGTTGACGCATCTCTTGCACCACTTCATCGGCGGGGTTGATCCGGACTTGCTTGCCTTCAACGACAGTGTAGACGCAGTAGCAGCAGTTGTGGGGGCAACCGCGCTTCGTCTGCACCCCAACGTAGAAGTCACGGTCTTGCAGGTAGTAGTCAAACTCTGACCAGATGCTGGCGATGTAGTCGTAATTACAGGCGGTTTTCTCTAACGGAGTCGGGCTTTCGTGGATCAGGCGCGATCGCGGTTGAGTTTCGCCCACCACATAGCAGCGCTGGTCTGAAAAGTCTTGTCCCCTCAACAACCGCTCTAGCAGGGTTTCCCCTTCTCCCACAGAAACCACCGTTCCTTTGGGGAGCATTCTGCCGAGTTGCTCATAGAACACACTCACCGCGCCGCCCCCCAGAACCAAACGAGCCTGGGGATGGTGGCGACGGGCACGCTTGAGGCCACGTTTGATTAGCCCTAAATTGCGCCAAAGTTCTGAGTAGTAGGCCGTTGTCACCCGCAACCCACCGAGAGCTCCCCGTAGCCGGATCAGCGGATTTTTGGCGTAGTAGAACTCGAAGGCGTTTTGGAGGGGATTGCCGCCACGTCCGCCCACGGGGGCATAGATTTGAATATCGCGCCAGGAGAAGACCAACAGGTCAGGCTGAAACTCGTCGATGCAACGATCCAACGCCGGGCCAAAATCGAGCGGCGGCACTGTCCCTAGGTCAAAGATGCGCTGTTGCACCTGAGGAAACTGCTTGTGAACGTGGTCGGCCAGATAGACAACCCCAATGGGAAAAATGGGGTTGCAGGGCAGCCGCACGTAAAGAATCCGCTCGGCTTGCGGCTGGGTGGGTTGGGACGAAAGGACTGATGGGTTCATGGAGCAGCGCCAGGGGAGACGTCAGTAAGGGGTATGCCGAAGTGAACAATCAAGGAAGCAACCTACTGCAAGCCAGAGGTTGGTTGTTTCTGAAAACATCGCCATCCATCGATGTTTTCTGGAGATGTTTTCAGCTTGGGTCGGCAGGGAGCGAATTTTTTGGCTAAATTTTTTGGCTAAATTTTTTGGCTAAATTTTTCGATTGTTACCATTGACCAACGGCTGGCTTTTGATACAATGCTGAGACTGTTTTTCATATAACTTTACAATATCACTGACTTTTGTTGCCGGCATGGGTCATCTGAGAAGTTCCTAGCCTTGGCGATCGCTCCCCTGCTCCTTGAGAACTTTTATTGAGAACTTATTGAGAAGTTTGAACTAGTGTAAATCTTTAAGGAAAGCTAAAGCCCTGATAGGCCAAATACCTCAGCCGAATCCTTGATTCTCTTGGTAGTCCGCATTACAGCAACGGGGATCATGGAGTGTTAGCTTGGTAGCGTCCTAGCGTGCCTACCATGGCTCCTCCACGAACCTATGGCCCAAATTATTGATCCCCTACCTTCCGATAGCTCCGAGCGCATTCTCTGCTGCTACGTCAATGCCACCAGCAAGATCCAGGTTGTCCGCATTACCAACGTGGCAAACTGGTATTTTGAGCGGGTGGTGTTTCCGGGTCAGCGCTTGTTGTTTGAAGCCGTCCCCTCTGCTCAACTGGAAGTGCACTCTGGCATGATGGCGAGTGCCATCCTGTCGGATACCATTCCCTGCGATCGTCTGCGGATCGAAGCAGAGTTGGATGCAACCCTCGAAGCGTCAGAACCCCAGCTTAGCCCTGTGGCTGCCGCAACGGCTGCTGAGTAAGGCGTTTTCTTGAGGAAAGTCTGTTTTTCTGGTGCGCTGCCGGAGACCTGTTTTGATATGTTCTGTTTAGAAGGGTTGAGCGAGGGAAGTTGAGCGATCGCCCGCTAAGCCTATCTCACCGATACGAAAACAATGTTGCTTCACGACATCGTGGTTTGCCAATTGCGAACCACGATTTTTTGTGTGCCTAGGTGTTTTCAGCAAATCCACAGCATTTCATTGCTGACATTCTCTCTGGCGCAAGGGGGCAGAGAGGACGTGTTGGTTCGAAGGAGCATGGATTTAATAACGTCAGTTCTGGTTAAGCGGGTTTTGGGGCACCGCGCCAGGCGCGGTGCCCCAAAACCCTTGCTGTTCCGTG
>DVEB01000334.1 GCA_015295905.1 Synechococcales cyanobacterium M55_K2018_004 | reverse complement strand
CAGCGGGCGTTCTACCAAAAACTAACTGCTACTTTATAGGCGGATTCCGTATCAGTAGCAATTGGAGTAATAAGAATTGCTGGTGAGAGGCACAGTTTGAAAAGCACAAGTTCAGGCCGCCGCAAGCGTTTAGAAAATCTAGAAAATATAGCGGTAGGCCACACGGGCGTTCAGCCCCTCGCGCCGGAGAAAATCTGAAAGCCGTTCGGCATTCGACCGTTGGGTAAAGGACGCAGCGTGGATGAAATTACCCCGTGGGCTGGTGTCCACAAAAGCCCCAGGCACCAACCGCCGCACCTCTGCCAGCAGAATCGGACTATCCCCCGGAACCGCCACCACGTAGGGAGCGCCCCGCACACCGGACGGCGGAAGGGGATCAGGACCAGGGCCAGGATCAGTACCGACTGGAAACAAGAACTCCGCAGCAACCCAGCCGTCGTTACTTCCCTCTAGCTGCGCCCAGTTGCGCCCTCCGGCAAACACCTGTCGTCCATTGAGTCGTACCCGCGTACCATCGTCAATGCCTGCAACAGGCGTACCATTGGGCGCATCCCGAACATTCACCCCATTGCCACTGGGAGTCCGCACCACGGCAGTTCCCCGGAAGTTACTAGGAATCGAACGGCTAGACAAACCACCCCCGCTACTGCTGTCAAACACAATTTCAGAGGGTGTTGTACCACCCCCTCCACCAATCCCCAGGGCACCCAGCGTGGCAGGGCCAGCCACGCCATCTACATGCAACCCCCGGCGGGCCTGAAAGTTACGAACGGCTGCTTCAGTGTCTGGGCCAAAAACGCCATCTGCTGGGACGCCAAGGGCGCGTTGAAGTTCAGCAACACCAGGGCCGCGATCGCCCACACTGTAGACCTGGGCCATTGCAGAACCCCCACACAGGAGGAGTGCTGACACCGTAGCAACACTCAGCAAATTGAGCATCAGGGGTGTAGCCAAGGGGCTGAGCCGTGGTTCAAAGGAACGCAACTGAGGAGTGGGGCTGGGATCCTCAAAGGCAACAGCGGAGTGGATATAGGCGAATGATTCCATAGGTCTCTCCCATACTTATTTCTATGTTTGCGTATCCTTCCTAAAAACCACAATAGGCGTTAGCAAAGTGTTTAAATTTCCAGACAATTTTTTCTGGGATCAATCCTCCCTTATAGTAGGAGAGACCTAGGATTCAGCGCTATCCTAATGGTGAAAAAAATAGGGAGAAGCCTTCTCTGATAAGGTGTTTGTAGATTTAGTCTAAAAATTTCAGCGATGCAACCTCGCTAAACGATAAGAAATTCTTTTCGGTAAATTGCTCTAATTTGGCAGTAATCATTGCTTGACAAATTCCCCAATGAAGCACTTTTCGACCTCCAGAGAAATTCAGCGTTGGCTGGTGCGACGATGGCTCATTGCCGTAGGTAGTTTTTTATTGGGTGGCAGCACCGCCTTGCTCCTGGCAGCGATGGACTACCACTCCCGCCAAGTCGTTGCCCAACCGGCATCCTCCATTGCGTTCCCTCAGGCTGATGCAGAAACGATGGCACAATCGGTCGCTCCCCAGATAGGCAAGCAACCCGCAGGCATCCTGAAGAGCGATGAACCGCAGAGCCATCTCCTGCCTGCCAACCGCCCTCAGACTAACCTGCCTCAGGAAGGCGTGCAACCCACTTCCCCCGCCTTGCAACTCTTCTGGAGTACGGAAGCGATCGCCACATACTTGAACACCGCCAATGGCAGACCCCAGCTTTCGCCCCTGCCCCTTCCCCAGGAGGCTTGGCAATGTGAAGTGGTGGTTGTCGGTGGTTCGTTGGGGGGAGTATCGGCGGCAGCCCACGCGATGCAGTCGGGAGCGCGCACTTGCTTGATTGAAGCGGCTCCCTGGCTGGGAGGACAGATCAGCGCTCAGGGCGTTTCTGCCATTGACCAGTCGAAGGCGATGAGCATGGCGGGCAACTTTTCACCCGACTGGCTAGATTTTAAGGAGCGCATCCGGCGTCAACCCGTGCAGTTGCCTGACTGGGATGCCTGGGTCAAGGCCCGCTCGGTGAATGATATCAATAGCTGTTGGGTAGGGACGTTGTGCTTTCCCCCCAGAGCGGCGGCGACGGCCTCTGAGCAACTGCTGCGCGACACCCTGCCGCAGGCCCCTGGCAGTCGCTGGGGAACGGCGATCGCCTTCAAAGGGGCCGAGTTTGACCCGACCGGGCGCATCATTGCAGCCATCTATGCCGTGAAGCGCATTCCCCGTCAGTCAAACTACCGTCCCCAGGGGCGTCTGTCAGTGGAACTGACGAGCTGGTATGCCTGGGAGAGTGACAGCACCTTTCAGAAGGTGCCCATCCGTCTGGCCCCACCCCCCGGTAAACGCATGATCGTAATCGATGCCACCGATACTGGGGAGTTGGTCGCCTGGGCACAGATCCCCCACAAAGTCGGCTCAGATTCACAATTGGAAACAGGCGAAGCGGGTGCTGCCATGAAAGCCAACCCCGACTGCACCCAAGCATTCACCTATCCCTTTGCGCTAGCGATCCGGGACGACGGCGGCAAGAGTAAGGCTGCACTGGATGCGATCGCTCCTTTCTACAACCGTCACGAACACCTCAACGAATTTTCCTTAGAAGGCACGCCCATGTTTACGGGCAAAAGCTTCTTCAACTACCGCCGCATCGTCAGCACCACCCGCAACGACCCATTTACCGCCAGTCCGCAACCTGGGGACATTACGATGGTCAACTGGACGCAGGGCAACGACTGGAACTGGATGAACCCCCCCCTAATTTTGACCCCCGAAAAGTTGGCAGAAACGGATCAGTATCGCAACTGGATGGGTGGCCTGTCGCAGCGGGCACTCCGCCATGCCGAAACCCATGCACTGCTGTTTGCAGATTGGCTGCTGAATACCCAGGCCAAACCTGGCTTTCCTTTAATGTATCTGGCCGGGGTAGACTCGCCGATGGGGACGGTCTCTGGCCTCAGTATGGTGCCTTACATCCGCGAAGGTCGCCGCATTTTAGGACGGGCTGCCTACGGGCAGTCAGCCTTTATGATGCGGGAAGCCGATGTGCGGAAAGATATGCAGGGGAGGGATTTCAGTGCTACGGCGATCGCCCTCACCCACTACGACATCGATATCCACGGCTGTCGTTACCGCAACTGGGAACCCACCGGCGAAGCCCAAAATGCCTCAGTGCACGAACACCTTGTTCGCCCGGTCAAGATTCCCCTGGAAGCGCTGATTCCCCAGGGAGTCGATAACGTCATGATAGGGGGTAAGGCGATCGCAGTGACCCACATTGTCAACGCGGTCACCCGCCTCCACTACGGCGAGTGGGGCATCGGTGCTGCTGCTGGTGGCACTGCGGGCTGGCTCATCCGTCAAAACACCCCCCTCATGCCGCCCGAAATTATTGCCCAAAAACAGATGCCTAAGTTGCAGCAACACTTGCGATCGTTGGGACAGCGGCTGCACTGGTAGAGACGTGGTGAGGGGGGAAGGGAATAAGGTCACGACAGCACTCACTCCCTTCACCCCACCCCCCTCACCCACCGCCAGAGTGACACTTGCCTCAGTTGCACAACTTTTCCTGAAAGATACTGAGCCTCCCTGAAGAGAGGGGGTATCTGGCGGTGCTGATTATGCGCTCTCCACCGCCCTGGTGTCCTGTGGTAACCCCATCTTCTCGCACAGTCCTCGGCCTGAATCAACAGACGTATCAACGCCTCAAACTGGCCTTGGGACTGAACCTGAGGCGACAGATATTTTTGGCGGTGTGTGATGATTTGCCGTTGCGCGATCGCCTGTCAGAGCAACTCCGGGTGGAGTTGGCAAGCGCCACCCTGACGCCATCTCAGCATCCCTCAGGCAGCGGCGACAGGATCACCTATCCCCGCTTAGTGACGCTGCAACTGGATCTGACAGCACCGCATCCGCTGAGGCAAGTGACAGACTGGTTCGTGCAATCACGCCTTCCTGCAGCGGGTCGGGGCCAATATCCCCTGCCCGCCTTTCAATTTCTAGGCATGGAACACCTAACGCGCCAGTCAGCCTCAGTGCAGCGGTTGTTTCTCTCACATCTGGAGGCGATGCAGGCACACTTACCAGAACTAGACTCCAGCCTGTTGTTCTGGATGTCGCAGCCCTGGTTTCGTTCCCTCTCCCAATCAGCACCAGCGTTTTGGCGGTGTCGCACTGCCGTCTTCGAGTTTGTTGGTGATCCCAGGCCCTTAACCCTGGTGCGGCCAGAGGTGATGTCGGTGAGCGATCGCCATGCCGTGGCAGCGACCGCTGTGGCGTCCAGACCATCCGCCGCCGCAGGCGTTGTCGCAGCCGCCATGACAGACCAAGTATCCGACGCAACTGCAACAACGGGTGTCGCTCCCAAGCTAGCCAAAGCCGTGCCCCCAAAGAGTCCTGCGATCGCCACAGCCTCAACCGTTTTGGAACGGCTGCCCCGCGAGCTAATGCGCTGGGAAGCGGAACAGGCCCAAGCTGTTGCTGTTCAGGTGGTGCAAGACCCCCCTCGGCAAACACCTGACCCTCCTCCCTTTGGAGGCATGGGACCAATTCCAGGTCGTATCGTCGAGGTGTCGGCTCAAACGGTCCCTGACTCACCAGATGAATCATCTCCAAATCTAGTCCAGGTCAATCTTGAGCAGCATTTGCGGCAACAGGTGGAGGACTTGCGGCAGCAGCAAGCACCCCCATCGGTGATTGCTGAGGCATATCGCAGCCTGGGAGACTGGTACCGCGATCGCCTGGAACAGGAGACTCCCACCCTTGCCCTGTTGCAAACCGCAATCGAAGCCTACGAGCAAGTTTTGCGCTGGTTGCCCCAACCTTCACCAGAGTGGAGCAATGTGCTAAACGACCTGGGCAACCTGTACTGGATGCTGGCCCGCCAGAGCGCCGCAGCAGAGGCGATCGCCCACTTGAGCCAGAGCATCCAGGCATACCAGATGGCCCTCACCCGCTTGCCAGAGGACGATACCCTCAGTTATGCGATGATCCAGAACAACTTGGGGGCAGCCTACAGCGACCTAGCGCGACACCGGGCCGCAGCGGAAAATCTGCTCCGGTCTATTCAGGCATACCGAGAAGCCTTGCGGTTTCGTACAGCTGAGACTGCTCCCCTACAGTATGCTGCCACCCAGAATAATCTGGGCACCGCCCACTGGCACTTGGCCCAGCATCAGCAGCCGGAACATCACCTGAAACAGGCGATCGCCGCCTACGTCGAAGCCCTCCGCTATTACGATCCTGTGCAAGACCCCCTCAGCTACGCGATGATCCAAAACAACTTGGGCACCGCTTACTGGCACCTGTCCCAACACGAACACCCCCAAGACTATCTGCAACAGGCGATCGCGGCTTATCAGGCGGCCCTCCAATACCGCACTCAGGAGGCAGCGCCCCTAGCCTTTGCTGCCACCCAAAATAACCTCGGCACTGCCTACTGGCATCTGGCCACCCACGCGACTCAGCAACCCGCGCAACAGATGGATTATTTGCAACGGTCGATCCAGGCTTATGAAAAAGCGATCGCGGCTGTCAGGCATCAGCCCAACTCGGGCTTCGACCGCTACGCCACCCACAACAACTTGGGACTGGCCCACTACCAAGTTGCCACTCAACTGCAATCGCTCCTTGCCCCTACGGAACCCATGGAACACCTGGAGACAGCGTTACACCATCACCTGCAAGCATTACACGGCTGGCAAGCTCAACTAGAACAGACCTCTCATGCGATCCAGGGACTGGTTCAAACCCTACGTGCGCTGCACCAACTGGGGGGAGTGGATGCTCAAAACCTGGCGTTAGCCAAAATTCCGGCTCATCTACTGCCCGAAATCTTGCCTAAACTCTAGGGAGAGGCAAGGCTGACAAGCGGTTTTGTGGTGGCTGAACAAAGGCGCACGGAAAAGCAAGGGTTTTGGGGCATTGCGCCCGGTGCGGTGACCCCAAAACCCGCTTCACCAGACCTGACGTTATTCTTCAAAGAAGGCATTTTGAAGACGCTCGTCATGGCTGAGAGATGGGTATCCTAAGATGGGTGCCAAGGGGGCTGCTGAGACATGCACCCCCATCGCTCCACTGCATCGATGCAGCACTCAAGTTCAATCCACAGGGGCATCTTTCACCGCTTTGATTTGAATTGCATCCTACAAAATTTCATGCCATCAAAAGGAGGAGCCTGTTGAACTGGAGAAAGCCATTGGGCACATCATCAGGACAACAACTCCAGCAATCGTTCTGGAAGACCCGCCGCGTGTGGTTGACAGCCTTAGTAGTTGCCGGTTGTGTTTTGGGGGTGCGATCGCTCGGAGCCTTACAAACCCTAGAACTCCGGGCACTCGACCAACTGTTTCTGACACGACCAGAGGAATCGCCAGACCCTCGCATCACCCTAATCACCATTGATGATATCGATATTCAACACATTGGCGCTTGGCCCATCCCTGACCGAGTGATAGCCCAAGCGCTCCAAACAGTTCGGAGTCACCATCCCCGTGCCATTGGCCTCGACCTCTATCGCGATATTCCTGTACAACCTGGCACTGCGGAGTTGCAGGCCATTTTTGCCAGCACGCCCAATCTCATTGGCATCGAAAAACTGGAAGATGACCTGAGTGTAGGAGTCAAGCCACCGCCGGTGCTGGCGGAGCAAAACCGTGTTGGTTTTAATAATGTCGTGGTGGACTCGGATAGCCGTGTGCGGCGGTCAATTTTGTTCTGGCGAGTCAACGACCAATTGCGTCAGAGTTTTGCCCTCAAACTGGCATTGCTTTACCTACGGGCTGAAGGCATTGAAATGCAGGGGGCTGTCCACAACCCCAATCTGCTGCAACTGGGAAACACCGTGTTTCCTCAGTTTTTCCCTAACGATGGGGGCTACGTGCGTACCAGCGCAGGGGGATATCAAATTCTGGCCAATCCCCGTAGTCCTGCGGCCCAATTTGACAGAGTGCCGCTCTCTCGGCTGCTGCGGCAGGAGATTGACCCTGCGCTGTTCCGCGATCGCATCGTCCTCATCGGTTCCACCGCCGCCAGTCTAAAGGACTTCTTCTACACTTCCTACAGCGAAAGCACAGACGGCAGCGCCAAACCCATCTCTGGGGTGGAACTGCATGCCCAGTTTACCAGCCAGATCTTGAGTGCGGCACTGGAGGGGCGATCGCCCCTCAACGTCTGGCCTGACCCGCTGGAGTGGCTATGGGTGTTGGCCTGGTCAGGGTTGGGGGCAGGATTGGTCTGGACCATCCGACGGCCCAGTCAGTCTACGCTAATGATTGCCCTCCTCAGCGGCGGCCTGTTTGGCCTCTGCTACGTCGCCTTTTTGGGCAGTTGGTGGATCCCGCTTGTGCCCTCCGTCATTGCCCTAGTCGGTTCAGCGGTGGGAATTACTGGCTACATCGCCTTCCAGGAGGAAGAACTGAAGAAATCGAAGGAATTCCTCAACTCAGTGATCAACACCATTCCCGACCCGGTGTTCGTCAAAGACCAGCACCACCAGTGGATTGTGTTAAATGATGCCTTCTGCCGGCTCGTCGGTCAGGCACGGGAACATCTGCTGGAAAAGTCTGAGGGCGATTTTTTGCCCCCACACCAGGCTGCCCTGTTCTGGATGAAGGACACGCAGACCTTCGCGACGGGCATCGAGCAAGAGACGGAGGAGGAATTTACCAACTCTGAGGGGGTCACGTACCTGATTGCCACAAAGCGATCGCTACATCGAGACGCAGCAGGCAATGTCTTTCTGGTCGGCGTGATCCGTGATATTACCCACCGTAAGCGGGTTGAGGAGGAATTGCGCCGCACCGCTGCCGAGCTGGTGCGCTCCAATGCAGAACTGCGACAGGCAGAAGACCGCCTGCGGCAGATGGCCTACCACGATGGTCTGACTGGACTGCCCAATCGCCAGCTTTTCCTTGATCGCTTGCACCAATCCATTGCCTGGGCAACTGAGCGCGACCAGATGGTGGCACTCTTGTTCCTCGACCTGGACGGCTTCAAGCAGATCAATGACAACTATGGGCACGACATGGGCAACTTGTTGTTGAAGGCAATCGCCCAACGCCTGTCGGGGTGTCTGCGCAGCAGCGACACGGTGGCCCGTCTGGGCGGCGATGAGTTTGTTGTGCTGCTACCCGGTATCCCCAGTGTCCAGGATGTGGTTAAGGTGGCGGATAAATTGCTCGATACCCTGGCCCGACCTTTTATCTTGGAGGGCTATACGATTCCTGTCACAACTAGCATCGGCATTAGCATGTATCCGCTCGATGACAAAGACCCAGATGCCCTGCTAAAGAAAGCGGACCTAGCCATGTATGAGGCCAAGCGTCTTGGCAAGCGGCGCTATGAATTCGTCGAGAAGAATTAACTGCAAAGAGTGAACCCGACGTTGATCACCGCTTACGGGCAGAAGGGTACATTGGTCTCTTGGGTAACGGTAGGCGCAGGAAACGCGGCAGCAGAGCGACGCCGCAGGGCCACCTGATCTGGATTAATTGTCACCACTGCTTCTGCAAAGGGAAGAATGCGCCGCGTTTGGTAAAAGACATTCACTTGGTAGACTTGCTGATTCGTCCAGTCTAACGCCGTCAGCCAGCCACTGCGGGGATGGTAGGCACCAGTGTCAATGTCCAACCAGCCTTGCCCCTGCACGAGTTCTCCGGGGGCAACCCCTGGAAAGGTAAAGGTAATTGTGTGGCCGGTAATAATTAACTTGTCGGGGAAGTAGGGCCGGGTCATGCTGTGGAACTCATTGCGGATCCAGCAGTACTCCTGGGCGGTGTGATCGGCGATCGCCAGATGGGGATGAACGCCAGCGTGGGCCAGCCAGATATCTCCTAGGTCGAGGTGAGTCGGGAGCGATCGCATCCAGCCCAGGTGCTCGACCAGCAGTTCTTCGGCTCTGTGGTAGCTGCTAATAGTTGTTTGCCCACCGCTATAGAGCCAGGCTTGTAGCAACTGGTAGTGAAATTTGTTGTTTTCAGGGAAGGCTTCCAGCAACATTTGCTCGTGATTTCCCAGCAGGCAAGGGTAGCCGCTCTGGCGCACAAAGTTGATCACATCGGCACTGCGGGGACCTCGGTCAATCAAATCTCCTAGAAAGTAGACCTGATCGTTACTACTAGGGGCGATCGCCTCTAGCAGATTCATCAATCCATCATAGTGACCATGTACGTCACCGATAAAAATGCGACGACCAATCGCCACGTTTAGCCAAGCCTCATAACGATGCGGTGAACAGGATTAGAGCAGGTGAAATGTCTCAGGTTTTGGGGGCTGGTTGTACCCAGTCCATTGGGACGAGGCAACCGTGCCGAGCATTTGATTCCACTCCCTAAACTGAATCCTTCACCGAGCAAATACAACAAACGACAATCCCTTCCCAGAGCGTGGGAGTTGGTGCTTTATCAACCGTTTGAAAAAATGGAAATTAGTATAGTCGCTTGCTTCTACCATTATGCCCAGGAGATCCGTGCAGTATCGTTGCTTTGGGTGTAAAAATTGTCACAAGAAATGATGAAACTTCAATGAGATCTAAGCAATCACCGAATCCTTCGTAGATCTCAGGTCGATCTCAAAAGCGACTTAGAGCCAAGAAACAAGCGCAGTGCGTCCCTTTTTCCTCCAGATCTAATCTCTGGGTTCCGGGATCCTGACAAAAATAGCTTGACTACCTTTTATGAGTGGGCGTCTCAGTCGCCCACTCATAAAAGGCCAATCACTTTCATGTTGTAAGCATCCTAGACTGCTACAGACGTGCTTAGCGCAGCCGTAGCACCCCACGCTCGATCTATTAAACCTGAATAGAATGATTAAACCACGGCTTGGCCGAGAGTTTTAGGGAACTTAAGGCAAATTTCAGACGATCGCCTATTGACTGAGCGCCCGTAAAAATTGTTGGAGGTTTGATAACAAGCCCCGCTTGGGCAACACCTGTTGTGTGGGGTCTTCTCCCCTTGCTCGCATCAGCATTTGGTCTAATGCCTCACCCATTGGCCTTTGGGGGGCTTCAGCCACAAGCTGATACTCCCCATCCTGCTCAACCCAGACCTGCCAGGGGGAGGGGTAGCAACGGTAGACTACTGCTCCTTGCAAAGGACGGATGTAGTAGCTGGACTGGAAGAGATTGAGGAAACGCTCGCGCAGTTGTCGGCCGGCATAGCCAATGCCAATGGTGGCAACATCTTCCAAGCGGGGATTGAGGAACACCACAGGGCGATCCAGGGCGTCCTGACAGAGTTTTTCCACTCTCTCCACTTCTACCGATGAAGGTTCGACGAAAATAAACAATTTTTCTGTTGGGAGAAAGTTGGCCTTCACGTCCACAATGCCCCGAATGGGGTAGGGTTTTTCGCCCCAGTCACGCCTTGCCAACGCGGCGTTTCCTGCGTCGGGGAAAATCACTCGTAGGTCTGAACTCAACGCCTCAAAGGGAATGACAAACTGCTGGGCAACGGGCATTACTTTAAGTTCGGGAAAGAGCAGTTCAACCTGAAGGCGGATCAGGCCATCGTCGATTGCGGCCTGGGTTGCGGCTTGAGCTTGGGCGATCGCTGCTGCGAGGGAGTCGGGGAGGGACATGGAGTGAAATTTGGGAATTAGGGAGGGATTTGCTAGGAATGAGCGTTTGCTCAGAGGAGGTTGGCCAACTCTGACGCTTCCATCGGTAGAGTCACTCCAGGGCTGCACTGGCAATCTGAGATCTGTGACCTAGTTTCTGTGACTTAGTTAGCAGTAGGTTCAACGTAGCCCTGGATGTTTTCGGGGTCGAATTGTTTGAGAATGCGAGTGGCCTGATTGGTCAGATTGGGGGCTCCCTGGACAACGATCAGGTATTTTCCAGCCTTAAGGCGGTTGCGGTAGGGCAGAGCATCACCGCTGCCGAAGGCCAAGCCTGTGCCTCCACCAACGAAGAAACTACCCATAGCTCCGGCGATCGCCCCTAAAATGCCGCCGATAATGTGGTTTCCCATCGGGCCAGCCGCAGGCACCAGATTGTATTGGGTTGAGAGGTTAAAGGCGACTCCGCCAATAAAACCAAAGGGGATGAGCCAAGTTGCCATTAGTCGAACTTGCTTCCAAGCTTCCTTGTTGGGGTTGAGGAAGCCAAACTCATCGGCGGTCTTGTAGCCTTTGCCGAGAATGCTGACCTGATTCATCGGCAAGCCTTCTTTTTCAAGGGCAGAGTATGCGGCTTCTGCCTTGATGCGGTCAGCCAACACGGCAACCAGGTAATTCATGGCACGTCTGTGAATGCATTGAATCGTTTCTACAGGTCTAACAAATACCCTAACTCAGATCGTGCACGATAGCCGTGGGCATCTAGTAGGTTGGGCTAGGGCGCAGGGATGCTATCTCTGGCGGGGGCAAAGCCCCCCTATCTCCTTTGTTCTCTCCCCAACAGCCGCTTCACCAGAACTGATGGTCGGTTATTAAGTTGGATTACCGATGACGAGAGAGGAGCGATCGCCCTCACCAGGACTATGGGAACTTAGCAACACTCTGAACCAAGGGCAGAAAGACGGGGAGTAGGTCTGGGCGACTGACGACCAGGGTGGGAAAAGGGCGATCGCCGTAGTCTCGTCCAGCCTGGAGGGGAAAGATGGGGCCTGGCTCCAACGGTTTCCAGACGGCTCCACTAGCCTGCAAAATTGGCCACACTCCAGCGATGTCCCAAATTTTAGGGGTTGCTTCCACGCCCCCAAGCGTCACCCCTGCTGCCACCGTCAGCAAATTATAGGTTGCTACGCCCAGCATCCGAATTTTGCACGGAAAGTCCTGCTTGAGCACGCCCACACTGCGGGCACAGAGGTTAAAAAAGTGATTGGGGCCGAGGGCATCGCCACTGGCATGGATTGGTTGCTGATTGCAAAAGGCTCCGCTGAGTCCAGTTAATTCGGTGTTGTCAAACCAGTAGCCGTGAAAGGCTTGCCGTAGCGGAGGTAGATGAATGTAGCCAAAGATCGGTGTCCCTTGGTAAAGGAGGCCCAAGGAGATGCCCCAGAGCGGTAGCCCTCGCGCAAAGTTAGTGGTGCCATCCAGCGGGTCAATAATCCAACACCAGTCTCGATCGGGAAAAAGATGTTCGACTTCTTCGCTCAGCACGCCGTGATCGGGAAACCGTTGGGCGATCGCCCCCCGCAACGCCTCATCCGCCCATCGGTCAGACTGCGTGACCAGACTGCCATCTCGCTTTTCAGTCGCTTGCACATGGCCAAAATCCTTCAGCAGTCGCTCACCCACTTGATGGGTTGTTGCTGCTGCGAACTCTAAAACTTCTTGCCAAAAGTCTTGCATAATCTCCTCAAAACAGCGGCCATCCTGCACGCATCAGATGAGTTGGAGATAGACCGCATCCCCCCCACCAAACCATGACTTTCCCGCGCGACTCCCGCCTGATGAACCGCTAATCCAGCTCAGCCTGGATCACCCGTGCGATCGCTTCTTTGGCATTCAGTTGAAACTCCTGGGCATTTACCCGACGCAGCAGCCGAACGGCAATCAGCATCCCCACGATTGGCAGCAGAAATACGAAACTATAAGCCAGGACAGGAGTTTGAAATAGGGTGCGGCCCAGATCAAGAGCAGCGCCGCCCGTGACAGTGGCGATCGCCCGTGAGAGCGCCTGCGCCAACCCCCAGGCCCCCACAAAAGTGCCCGCAGTCTCCGCAGCCGTCAGGTCTAGCATCAGACTAATGGCACCAGTAGTGGTTACACCGGAGGCCAGGCCAAAGAGCAGCAGGGCACTTTGCAGCATCTTGGGGTTAGCAGTAAAGCCTGCCAGAATGATCACCACAAAACTAGCTGCAACCGCCAGACAGCCCAACCGCGTGGTGCGTTGCTTGCCACAGCGGGGGACGATCAAAAATCCCGTTGTGCCCAACCCCAGCAGCGTTCCCGTGCCCCAGAAGGCATTCAGCCGGGTTGTTTCTGCGATTGTCATCCCAAATACCTCGCCGCCAAAGGGTTCCAACACGGGTTCCTGCAAAAACAAGCTGAGGGTCATGACAATCAAAAAGGCAAAAAAGATCCCTGTCTGTCGGTTGGCCGTCAGAATTTTCAGTGACTGACGCAGGGTAATGCCATCTTCCCGGTCTTTGAGCAGCGATCGCGCCCCATAGCGAGAATAGGTCTTTTCCACGCCCACCGTGGCAAGAATGGTCAGCCCCAAGACGATAGCAGGAACGATGACAAAAATACGATTGATCGCTGCCTGCACCACTGCCAGCGGTGCATCTGACTCAATCGTGCGGAGCAAAACACTAGTGACAATCGCCCCTACAATGATTCCCACCATCAGCATCGACCAGACAATCCCAACCAGTTTGGAGCGATCGTCTTCATCCGACACATCCACCAGCAGGGCTGTGAACGGCGTAGAACTGGCACTGATGGCCAATCCGTACAGACCGAAAATAAGTGCCAATAGCGCAATCCAGGCATAGGTTACCCAGCCCCACCCGGTTGCCTGAATACTGGCGTTGAGTTGCCACATCACCTGCACCGCCAGGAAGGAGGCTGTGACAAACAGGGCTGCACCTAACCAGATATAGCCCGTGCGATGTTGCCCCAGCAACGGTTTAGCGTCAGACATCTGACCAAACACCACCCGCGAAGGCGCAACAAACTGGTTCATGGCGATCGTCGCTGCCACAATGGTGGCGGGAATTGCCAACTCCTTGATCATCACACGGTTCAACACACCCAATGTGAGTAGGGACATAATGCCCAGGCCCATTTGAAATAGGCCTAGGCGAAACATGGTCAATAAGCTCAGGCGACGGGCCGTTTGTCCAGGCTCAGATAACGGCAGCGACTGATTGATCAAATCTCCTTTTGCCATGATTTTCAATCCAGCGAGATAACCACCAAACAGCGTTTCATAACCCTTCTTTTCCCTAAGATATAGCGTTTCTTCCCCAAGAGATAGAGCGTTTCTCCCGCAGGCACGATCCCTGTTCGGGGATGCGTTAGCGGTGGTGTAACGCATTGTCAAACCCCTTGCTCACGGCTCATTGGTGCTTAAACTCCTTTGTCGAGTGTTATTGGGTGTTGTCGAGTGTTGTCGGGCGTTGATGCCTGATGACTGGCATCTAATGCATCCTGTGAGAACGGCGATCGCACTGTTGGGTAACGTTTGGGTAACGTTTTGTAACGCTACACTCAAAACAGTGAATGCAAGCGATCGCAAGCAAAGGGAGATGGCATCATGCAAACCGTGACACTGGGCAGCCACGGGCCAACGGTTCCGGCTCTGGGAATTGGCACCTGGGCGTGGGGCGATAAACTGTACTGGAGTTATGGCAAAGACTACGACGAGAGCCAACTCCAGGCCGCCTTTCAGACAGCGGTAGAGGCGGGTGCAACCTTATTTGACACGGCGGAGATTTACGGCCTGGGAGAATCAGAACGACTGATTGGACGCTTTCTCAAGCAGACCAGTCAGCCCGTTTTCATTGCCACCAAGTACTTTCCATTGCCGTGGCGCTTCACCAAAACCGCCGTGTCCGACGCGTTGAGCGCCAGCCTGAAGCGATTGCAGCGACCCTCGGTAGATCTCTACCAGGTCCACTGGCCGTTTGATTTCTTCCTGGGGCAGCCAGCGCTGATGGAGGTGCTAGCGGAGGAGTATCAGCAGGGACGGATCAAGGCCGTTGGGGTCAGTAACTACTCTGCGGACCAAATGCGCTATGCCCAGGACTTGCTTGCCCAGAAGGGAGTTCCCTTAGCCGTGAACCAAGTGCAATACTCGCTGCTGGCCCGCAAGATTGAAACGAATGGTGTGTTCAAGACAGCCCAGGAACGGGGCATCACCATCCTGGCCTACAGTCCTCTAGCACAGGGGTTGGTGACGGGCAAATACACCCCCGAAAATTACACCAAACCTGAAGGGGCACGACGACTCGACCCTCGCTTTACCCGCGAAGGCCTAGAGAAACTCGTCCCCGTGGTGCAGGGGCTGAAGGAGATTGGTCAAAAGTACGATCGCACACCCGCCCAAGTCGCCCTCAACTGGTTGATTGCCCAGGGTAATGTGATCCCCATTCCTGGCGCCAAGAACGCCGAGCAGGCCAAGCAAAATGCCGGAGCGCTCGGTTGGACGCTGAACGAGGAGGAGCGATCGCACATCGACCAGCTCACCCAACAATGGTTGTAGTCCTCACGTCAGTTCTGTTGAAGCGGGGTTTGGGCACCACGCCCGGCGCGGTGCCCAAACCCTTTGATGTTCTGTGCGCGTCGCGCACAGAACATCAAAGGGTTCAGCTTCTCCGGAATTCACGATAACACTGATATTCTTGAAAACGTGTCAATCCCGGTTCAGTTCTCTTCTATGGTTGTCTATGGTTGAGCTTTTACAGAATTACATTAACGGTGCATGGCAAGCAGCTAGGGCAACCGAGCGGTTAGAGGTGGTGAACCCGGCAACGAACGAAGTGCTGGCGCAGGTGCCGCTTTCTTCAGCCGCAGATGTGGATGAGGCGGCAAAGGCGGCTGCGATCGCATTCCAGTCCTGGCGACGGGTGCCACCTGTGGAGCGAGTGCAATACCTGTTTAAGCTCAAGGGATTGATGGATGCCAATCTGGATGACCTGGCCCGGACGATTACCCTGGAGTGTGGCAAAACGTTTGCGGAGGCGCGGGCTGAGTTGCAGCGGGCGATCGAAAACATCGAGGTGGCCTGCGGTATCCCCATGCTGATGCAAGGCGATATTCTGGAAGACATTGCCACTGGAATCGACGAAATGATGATCCGGCAACCGCTGGGCGTGGCAGCGGTGATTGCCCCCTTTAACTTTCCGGGGATGATTCCCTTCTGGTTTCTGCCCTATGCGATCGCCTGTGGCAACACCTACATCGTTAAGCCCTCGGAAAAGGTGCCCCTAACGATGCAGAAGATTGTTCGGCTGCTGGAACAGACGGGTCTGCCACCGGGAGTGGTGAACCTAGTCAACGGCGCTAAGGAAGCGGTCGATGCTATTCTGGATCATCCCGCAATTCGGGCGATTAGCTTTGTAGGGTCAACTCCTGTTGCCCGCTATATCTACAGTCGCGCCGCCACTAACGGCAAGCGAGTGCAGTGTCAGGGGGGGGCAAAGAACCCAATCATTGTTTTGCCGGATGCCGACCTAGAGATGACAACTCGCATCGCGGCGGATAGTGCCTTTGGCTGCGCGGGGCAACGCTGTTTGGCAGCCTCGCTGATGGTGACCGTGGGACAAGCGAAGGCTCCCTTTACGGAGGCGATCGCCGAAGCAGCCAAGACTCGCACCACGGGCTTCGGTCTAGACCAGGGGGTGCAGATGGGACCAGTGATCAACCACCAGAGCCGCGATCGCATTGAAAACCTGATCCAGCAGGGCGTTGAGGAGGGAGCCAAGCTGTTGATCGATGGTCGCAACCCCAAAATCTCCGGCTATGAAACTGGTAGCTTTGTGCGGCCTACTATCCTGCAAGATGTGCGACCCGATAGCCTGATCGCCCAGACCGAAATCTTTGGCCCAGTGCTGGGGATGCTGCATGTGGAAACGATTGAGGAGGCGATCGCTCTGGTCAACAGCGGTCACTGGGGCAACATGGCCTGCCTCTTTACGAACAGTGGTGCTGCTGCCCGAAAGTTTCGCTCCGAAGCGGAAGCGGGCAACATTGGGATTAATATTGGTGTGGCGGCGCCGATGGCGTTTTTCCCCTTCAGTGGTTGGAAGGATAGCTTCTTCGGCGACCTCCACGGCCAGGGCAAACACGCGGTAGAGTTCTTTACCCAAACAAAAGTGGTGGTCGAACGCTGGTTTCAGGACTGGTCGAGACAGTTTTAATCCGAGATCTGGCTATCACCTCATTGGGGCGATCGCCCTTGCTGTGGACGCAGGCGGTCGAGTGCAACCAATAACCGATCAACACTCGCATTCGGCTCAATAAAAGAGAAAAGATGCCGAAAGCGAATGCGGCCCATGGCATCCACAATAAACTGGGCCGGCAGGGGTGCCCCCAATGCTTGACCCACTTGGTATTGACGAAATACCCGACAACTGGAATCACTTAACAGGGGCATTTTCAATCCCAGATCTCGCGCCACAATTTTGCTTTGGCGTAGGTCAGTGCTAGTGATCATCAATACCTCCGCTCCCCGTTGCGTAAATTCTTCGTAGCGCTCGTTCAATTCCTTAATGTGAGGGTAGCAGAGGGGACAGTACTGTTTTTCGGTAAAGATGCGCGTAAACTCCAAGACAACAGGACGCTTGAGCTGGCTGACTTGGTTCGCTACAGAAGAGCGATCGCCCACAAAGTCAGACAATCGCACTGGTTTCTGACTCCTAGCATCAACCAGTTCAAAGGAGGGCGCTAGACTGCCAATCGTGAATTGATTGGTTGCTGGAATCGGGAAAAAATTCTTTGCAAATCGTTGATTGATTAATCCCCGAAAATCTGTAGAAGTCATACTACGTTAGGTCGAAGTCATACTACCTTAGATTGTGGTTTAGATTGTGGATCTGTGGCTTGAGATTGTAGAAGCCTGGCGATACAGCGTATTGAACTGGCTGCTGGCCTCAGACTCTCCTCAGACTCTGTTTAACTTGGTATCACTTTTCCGCCTCTGACAAGGATTTGGAGTTTAACGTCAGGTCTGGTGAAGCGGGTTTTCGCTGATTCGGAATTCATGTTAAATGATGCCAAAAGAATTGAAACGCTTGCGATGTAAGCGTTGCCAATGCCAAAAACTAAAGCAACAAATGGGGGGTAAGGAGGCGCTGCTCCCTTGTGTGGGACGAGAGCATATTACCTTTGCAGGCCCTCATCGCCTAGCTCCTGCTTCCCTCGAAGTCTCCCGCCTCACTTGGGAGAGGGATGCAGGGTGAGGGCAAACGTGACATACACCCGTATGGGACGTCGTCTCCCCCCTTGCATAGAAGATTTGTGGTGAGAGTTTGAAGAATTGGCATGAGCCTCAACTGCTATGGCGCTATGCGCTCATGATGTCAAACGCAGTGTCCTAACTGATGCACGTAGCGCTATCAGTTGCAAGAACATCAGTTGCAAGAACACGCACCAAAAGCG
>DVEB01000076.1 GCA_015295905.1 Synechococcales cyanobacterium M55_K2018_004 | reverse complement strand
AAGTTGGGAGCAGGGGAGCCGAGCATCTCAAAGTCCCTCTCCCAAGTTGGGAGAGGGATTGAGGGTGAGGGCAAACGTGACATACACCCACTTTGCCTGCCCATTACCCATCCATGCAGGACAGTTGAGAATCGGAGCGATGGGCACGCACCGCTCTGCCTATCCTAGCGACTTGATTCCAGCGTTTTACATCATGAGCACATAGCGCCATATAGCGGTTTTCACTGAGGTGAAGTATAGGAAGATGGGGATGTCTCCCCTGTGCTTCCCTAGCGTAAGAAACGCTATAGTCCAACTAATTGTCTGAGAAGCGTTCACTAGTGCCTTGAAACGCATTCAACGATTCTATAGACTACTCGAAACAAGGCCTTCTTATCATTTGATTAATTTTTTATTAATCAAATCTTGACCTATCAGGTTCATATTTTCTTATTTTAGATTTTCATATAATCCTAATTTTGATAATCAAGATTAGGCTTTTGTTGTTTGTCCTGATACGAAATCCGTCTGTTCAATAGCAGTTTGTTGTGATGTAAAACCTGTACACAGCACACGTTTTACATCACAACAAACTGATTCAATCACAGACGGAGTCGGTATGAATTGCTTTATCAGAAATTCGCCAGACACGACTTCACGATAAGCGTTGCCAGTGTCAAAAGGTAGTTCTCGTTCCTCCGCATAATTTTCGAGCAAATTTACTGACTTGTAAGGAGATAAACTGATGCAGCGTCGTTTGCGTTACGTCCTTGGTTTCATATTTGCGTTTGTGGCTGCTGTTAGCTTTGCCGCGTGTGGCACACAACCTACAGGCGATCGCCCCCAAGCCTCCGTTGAAATGGATCTTCCGTTTACTCAACCAGTTGTTGCGAATGGAGCAGGGGCATCATTCCCGGCTCCGCTTTATCAACTCTGGTTTCGTAATTTAAATAACAAGGAGCGGCGGCTTCAGTTCAACTATCAATCTGTGGGTAGTGGTGCCGGGATTGAGCGCTTTACTCAGCGAGTGATTGACTTCGGGGCAAGTGATATTGCTATGACAGACGAACAGCTTGCTGCCGCAGGTCGCGATGTCCTCATGTTACCCATGACGGCAGGGAGTATTGTCATTCCCTACAACCTGCCGGGTGTAGACAGTTTGCAACTGAGCCGAGAGGCTTACTCTAACATCTTCATGGGCAAAATCACCCGCTGGAACGATCCGAAAATTGTGGCGACCAATCCGGGTGTCAACCTTCCAGACCAACCCATCAACGTCATGCATCGTTCCGACGGCAGTGGAACCACAGCAGTGTTTACCCAGCACTTATCCGCAATTAACCCTGAGTGGAAACAAACCATTGGTTCTGGTACTACCGTGGAGTGGCCCACTGGCACTGGCAGCTTCGTGGGTGGTCGAGGCAATGAAGGGGTGACTGCACTGGTCACCCAGACCCCCAATTCCATTGGTTACGTGGAGTTTAATTTTGCGAAAACCAACAACTTGTCGGTTGCAGCACTGGAAAACAAGGCAGGTAAGTTTGTCAAACCCACGCCTGAGTCAGGCATGGCAACCCTTGAGCAGGTTGAACTGCCCGAGAACCTGCGGGCTTTTATCACTGACCCTACAGGCGATGGATCCTATCCCTTAGTGACCTACACCTGGATGCTCTTGAATAAGAAGTATGATGACCCTAACAAGGCGATCGCCATGGAAGCCATGGTGCAATATTGTCTGACCGATGGTCAAAAGGAATCGCCCAACTTGGGCTTCATTACGCTTCCTGCAAGCGTGATTCAGCGGGTTGCAAAAGCTGCCGACAGCATCACTCCAGACTTCACAATCAGCATTCCATCAGCTTGATGAGCTTAGAGGTTGCACGATTGCCAGGAGCGCGCCGCGCTCCTGGCAATGGAGCAGAATGTGAGTCGTCACGCTCGCCTTTATGGCACATCCATGGAGCCTGACTCAATTGGCTGGTTGCGGCGACTGCCAAAGAGGTGAGCATAGACATAAGTAAAGACAGCGCCGAAGAGAAAAATTTGAAAGGTGAGGAATATCCACATCATCAGAATCATGACGCTGCCAATCACACCATAGGAGACAAAGTGCCCTCCGATAGAAATAACGCTGCTACTAGCAAGATGCTGGAGGCCGACCAACACCGCCGCTGTGATTAACGCCCCTAACCACACATCCCCCCAAGCAACGGATACCGTTGGCAAGATTTTGAACAGCAAACAAATTGTGATGGACAAAATGAAAAACGATGTCCCTATTTGCAACCCTTCTGAGAGTTGTAGGTGATTCATTTCAATCCAGGGAAACCACCGTTGGAGGCCATTGACAATACCGAGGATGGCCCGAACGACAATCCGCATCACGAGGGAGGAGAGCAGGACAAATGCAGTCCCAAACACTAGCAAGAAGGAAAACAGCTTGTTCATCACCATAAACAGCACCATCTTAGAGACAGAGCCAGTCTCGGTCACACGACTGGGCGATCGCCAGATGTGGTTCATGGAACTTCGCAGAATACTAAACACTGCGCTAGCCGTCCAAATCAAAACCACTGAACCGATGATTCCGGCACCCACACTGTTTTGATTGAGAGAAATGAGGGTGTCCTTGACGAGCTGCTGGGCTTCCGGCGGCAGAAATCGACTCATCGACCGGATGACCGATTGAAAGGCATCTGTTCCTGGCCCTAGTAAATGGCCTAGCACACTGAGGGCCACTAGCAGCATGGGAAAGAGGGAAAACAACGAAAAGTAGGACAACGATGCGGCCATACCAGGACAGTTATCTTTGTCCCACTTGATGCCGGACTGGATCAGCAGTTGAGCCACTTTTGAGGGCAAGATGGTGGTGCGGAAGTATTCAATCATTCAGCGTCCTGAGTCGCAAGGCACTTTCCTCTATTGTGGGATGCAGCGTGAAATTTTCGCCATCAAAGTCGCCATAACAGTTGGATGAGGAGCGCACAGGGTACGCTCCTCATCCAAGCTCTTGCCCCTTGCTGATTCAGCATTCTGATTCAGCGGGGTTCAGCAGTGCAGAGCGCCGCTGAACCCTACACTATGGCGCTACGCGCTCATGATGTGAAACGCGTTTTGTGGGAAACCCCGCGCAAGTAGGGTTTCCCACAAAAAACTTTGTCCCAACCTATGCGTATAGCACTCTATTGCTCAGAGTACTGCACGCTCTGAGCAATAGTGCCCGGTTGGAGACACTGCTAAAGCGCCGGTTTCTCGCAGGGCGCTGCGTTGGGGAATTTCAACATCTCGCCGATTGAGAAGCAGACAAAGGGATTTTCGGGCACAGGGAGTGAACCAGCCGCAACCCAGAGGAGCAGCTTGTCGGCATCATAAACTCCCTGGCGCAGCGAGCCATTGCCACCGGGACTGGCATCATCGTCGAAGACCTCAAAAGGACTGGGCTGCATCGTGACAGGATGGGTGCGATCGCGCCCAATTTTTGCCATCGCAGCGGGGTCAATCTTGCCGTAGAGCGTACTGACGCCGTTTGGCTCCATCAGTTGCCCAAACCGCTTAAACCGCAGCAGGCTCGACTCACTCAGTGGAAAGCGCTGCCGTTCAAACATTTCTCCAGGTTCAATATGGTTCGTCACATAAAGCACACCATTGTCTTGGAGTTCTCGCACACCCACATGTTTGCCCACAATTTCAAAGACTCCTGCCTTCTTAGCACGGCTATCGGCCACCATGACCAGATTAGCTCGCACACTTGGCAGCCCTTTCATGATTTTGCGTGCGTCTTCAAACGTTGTCGCGGTCTTCAATACCTTCCGCATAATTTGCACCTCGCTAAAACCATCGATGAACAGTTCATCCGCATTGCGAGGATGGAGAGAATCGAGTCCCAGACTGATCCCAGCCACATTAAAGCCCCAGTTGGGCCACACCACCCCGGGGTAGGCGATGAACACATGGGGTAGCCCATCGTTGGGCTGACGAATAAAGACAACTGGGTTATTCACAATAAAGTCGATCGGGCTCCCCCCATTGTCTAGGGTGCTGCCATGATACAGGCGACCATCCACAGTCGCATCGCCGGTTGCAACCCACTGACTACAGCCGTCCCAAAACAGCACATTCGGTAAGGTGTTGCCAAAGACTTCCTGAAACACATCGCCGTAAGCCAGCACCAAGCAGGCATCCAGCGTCATGCCAATGTCTGCGGTGGCCGCAGTCAAACCTCGACATTCCTCGACGACTTCAGGAAAAGAACGGTTGGCGGCTAGGCGTCCCAACGCCAGACCTTTGCCCGCAAACCGCAGCGCACCGAGAAAATCAGTTCCAAGGGAGGCAATCTCATCGTGCAGATATCGACCATGCTGGAAGCCCATTTCGTAGGGGGTTCCCCGCATAAAGATAACTTTGATGATGCCTCGGTCTTCGCGGTGCGGTTCAACAGGTTGCCAGTTAGGCGGCAGGTATTTGGCGATCGCCTCCTTAGTAATCGTAGGCGATACTGGCTGAGAACTGTGACCTGTGAGTTGCGCACAGTTGCAAACCAGCTTAGCCTGAGACGCTTGCAGTTGTAGCAACCACTCTTCTAGATCAACAACCGTTCTGCGGACGCCGCCTACGCTTTGGAAGCGAGAGAAACTCTGGCCTAGGCGAGCAATTTGCAGACCATTCACCACCAACTGTCGGGTGGGGTACTGCTGAATTATTTCCAGCACTGAGATCTGACCATCGGCAGCCGCCAGCACCAAGGCTGACCGCATCGCTTGCAGGTTCGCTACACTACTGGGGGTGTGGACAATCTGACCAATCTGGAACAGCAGATATTCCCCCAGCAAGTTGTTCAACAGGCGGTCGAGCGTTCGCTGGTTAACCGACACCTGTTCATTCAAGCCAGTTCGTACTAGTTCTGGGTCAACCCTAGCAATCCGAAACAGCGATCGCCATCCCCGCGACAGGGCACCCGTTTCAGCAAAGTTGGTTAGGGCTGGCAGGGGGATGTTGCGGGCAAAGGGGCCAAACTGGAATTGCAGTGCTTTGTTGGCCAGTTCGGGAGCTGTGCTCGGCAGTTGGGCCAGCAGCATGGCATCGGCGGCAGAAGCGGCTGATTTGGGCAGCACAGCGGTTTCCCCGCTCAACAGGGAATGGTAGGGGGTGTGGGCGATCGCCTTTGAGTCTTCCCCCCTTGGCTGGAGGTTGCCCTCACAATCGCACAGCAACTCTGGCAAGAGGTCTTTCGTCACTCGTAAGATGGGTTCAATCCGAGTGACCAATAAATTCACATCGCGATAGACGTGCTCCAGACGGCTGACTTCTAAGCGAACCTGCCCTGCTGGGTAGTTCTGCATCACTTCCAGCAGGCTAAACGCATTATCCCGTTTGAGGCTTCTGCGGAGCGCAGTCCGGAGCGGGGCGAGGTTTTCCCGTCCCAATGGGTCGCCAACGGTCTTGTTGATCTGCAGCAGTAGAAATTCAGGGGCAATCAATCGAGCCGCACGGGGCGGGGCGATCGCTGTGGTCAACCACTGTTTGACCTGGGCTGGGTCTTGCTCCGTCTGCTGCCAGAACCTTTGCAGGGCAGGAGAGGGGGTTCCCCCCGCTGCAAAGGTTTGCAGTTCTGCAAGGGGGACGGCTAGGCGCAGGTCTCGGCTTTGCAGCAGCACCACCTGAGCCGCCTGTGCTTGGTAGGCCAATAGGAGAACACTAATGGCAAGACCCAAGATCCCGTAGAGACTAAGGCGACGCATCCGTCCTGAAAGCCGACAGCAAGCTACACGAGATAATTTTACAAAGCGTTGTAAAAATGCTTGCAACATTGTTTAGTAAACAAATCAGAGGATGGATAAAAAGTAAGGCAACTTGCGGGTTTTATGCTGTATCTGATCGCAATCGTTACAATCTTTACGGTTGTGGTCTTCATAGGCGTAGGCCAACTAGAGCCACCCCTACAAACAAGCCCCTGATAAGATCCTGACAAGACATATCAGGACTTTTCAGGATAATCACCACGCTCTGCGTCATCAGCGCTGGCCTGAATTGCCGGCGAGTTTCGTGGTTCTTCTGACGAGGCAGCGTCTTGAGCAGCAGATCGGATCCACGCCGCAATCATGCCCGCAATCGGGATCGCCAGAAATACACCCAATAGCCCGGCCACCCGCTGACCAATAAACAACGCCAAAAACAGCAGCACAGGGTTAACTTCCAACTCATCGCCCATGATTTTGGGACGCACATAATTTTCTTGCAGTTGCTCGATCAGCAGCATAGCGATCAACACCTTGATGCCTGTTATCGGCCCTTGGGCCGCAAAGGCCAGCAGCGTAATCAGCACCACTGCGATGACAGCGCCGATGCCTGGAACGGCGTCTAGCAGTCCGGCAATTAACCCCAGTAGCAACGCATAATCGACGCCTAAAACCGTCAATGCCAGCAGGGTTGTCACCGTAAAGTAAATAATGAGCACAATCTGACCGCGCAGGAAGCCCAGAAAGCTGCGTTGAAAACTATAGCCAAATCGCTCTCGGTACTGGGCCGGCACCAGTTTGAGCGCCATTTGCCACAATTTTGCCCCATCGATCAGCATATATAAGCTGATCACCAAACCAAATAAAATGACAAACTTGCTGGCAAACAGCTGGTTGGCGATCGCCACCCCAGAGATCACCCCCGTCTGTAGGGCACTTAGCAGCCGGTCAAAATCCAATTGGTCGAGCCAGTCCTGCAGGGGAGTCACTTCCTGTTCAGCGATGCGCTCGTTAATGCGATTGGCCAATGCTTGCCCCTGCTCCAACACTTGCAGGCCAAGGAAGGCAATTAGGGCCAAGAGAAAGGCGATCGCCCCCAAAAAGGTGAGGGTAATCGCCAGCCAACGGGGCATATACCGAGCCAGGAAGACAACCGGATAGTTGAGCAGGGCCGCCAGCAGACCAGAGACCGAGAAAACGACGATCGTTGTGTAGAAATAATTCAGCAAAAAAACGATCGCGCATCCGCCGGCAAACAGCAAGAGATAGCGAAGCAGCGCAGAATTGCTCAAGGTTTGCCACTGGTGTGAGGAGGGTTCGGAGGAAGGAGGTTGCATCTTGGGTCAATTCATCCTGCGTCAGAGAGCATTTGCAAGAGTGACGTTAAGCACATGGTGCTTTCAAAATCCCGGCGTGCCTGCCAGCATCACAGGGTCATCGGTGCGATCGGTTCAATGTCGGGATCATAGCCGCCCACTTGGTTGGTGCGCAGCACCCAGGCCGAGGCACCGTGGTCTAAAAAGACCTGAACAATGACATCGCTGGCCTTGCGCGGCAGCAAGGTGCGCCAGCTTCCCAACCCGGTCAAAAGGTTGCGTAATGGCTCATCCTCCAGCGTGGTCCCCAGATTAAATTCGTTGGCTTCCCAGTCGGTTCTGAGCGCACCCAGGGGTTGCAGTTTCCGAATCAGTTGATGATTGATTTCTAGCAACTGATGATAGCGTTCAGCCTGTTCAGGATTGTTTTGCAACCAGGCTTGCACCGTCGGTTGATTCGCCTCCACCGTCTGGGCTATCGATCGCAGGCTGGCGAACAATGCCTGGTTTGAGTCCTGTGAGCAGTTGTTGGCAGGCCCGACGTAGGTCGCCCCTGTGCCGTTGCCGATGCGGTAGCGCGCCGTCATTGCCTCCAGTTGCCGAATGGTGCCGTTCAGAGGCGATCGCCGTTGACCGTTGATATCTATGAGTTCCCCAGTAAACGGCTCAAACTTGACCAAAATGTCGCACACGGGGCGGGCCCCTAGCCAGCCAAACTGGCGATCGCCCATGTACCGAGACCAGTGGAGCGTCCCTGCGATGAGGCCGTCAGTGTTATGGGTATACACCTGGTAATACCGGATATCAAACCGTCGCTCATCACTGAGGGGATCGTGCACCACCGTTGCCAAGCCGTAGGCAAAGTGCCCAAAGAAAATAGGAGTCGCCGCCGCTGGTTCTTTGTTCCTGCCGCCAATGCCACCGTAGACGTGCAGCACTAAAGCGCGATCGCCCACTTTCCAGTCGTCAATGGCCGCTTGATTCGAGTCAGTCTGCCGATGCCCCACGCACAATACCGACGAGATACGGCCTTTTTGCTCCGCGGCCTTCGCCCAAGCCTCCTGACGGATGTAGCGGTAAGAGGCTTTGCTGCCAAAAATCACCCGCTCCGGTTGCAGCCGAAATAGTGCCCTAGGGCCAAGCGACTGCACCACAAAATAGCCCTCTGCATCCTTGGCACCGTAGATATACCAACCAGTTTCGTTCAGGGGCGATCGCTCAATTTGATGCGAGGTGGAAGGATAGCTGCCATAGCCCTGGGCGATCACCACCTGGGGCAGACGCACCTCCTCTGTCGCACCATCAAAATCGCGTGAGAGGGCATTGAAATGGGTCACCCGGAAGCGATCGGTGCCCTCAATAGGAGCCTCAAACCGCACCAGAGCGTAGTAGCGTCCAGTGATCTCAACAGGTTGCTGCTGGATGTAGAGGGCAGTGAGCGATTGACCGGGGGCAGGGCTGCTTGCTCCACGGTCTACAGATTCCACCGCCTGCCAGAGAATGCCCGACTGCACATCCACGCTGCCATTCAACATCACTATCAGGTCATCGGTGGGATGAGAGCCTGCCAGAGATTCCAGCGGGCCAACCCGTTGCCAGTGGTTCAGCCGCTCAGGGTGAATTGTCCCACCATACTGGCTGGAATACTGGGCATCCACACTGAAATAGACATCGTGGGTGACGGCCTTGACCTGTTGTTTGACGATGGGGTTGTCGGCCCAGCGCAGCATCACCCGCTGCCCTACCAACGCCTCGTAGCCTATCGGCGCATGGTGGACTTCAAACCAAACCCCCCGCAACTGGCGACGTTCTGCTAGTTGCGGCAAAATGAGTCGTCCCATCCAGCTACCGATGGGACGATACCACTGGGGATCAACCCCCTGGTTCAGGGGATAGTAAGTGTAATTGTTGAACGGAGCCTGCTTGTAGAGTTCGTAGTTGCTGGTTCGGGGAGACAGGTGAGCCGGGGGAGCAGCCAGACGACCTTCAAGAATTGCCAGAATCGTATTAATCGTATGCTGTAAGTGAGTCTCACCACTGGGGAGCAGCGCCTTCGGGTCCATGATGCCGCCCGGCACCTGGTGTCCCATAGGGCCAAGATCAATCAAGCTGATTTTGCCCTTCCGCATCGCCCGATTCCAGTAGGACAGCGGGAACCACTTGCGCCGGCCAGGAAACAGGATGGGGCCGAGGGCAGTCACCCAGTCCTTGCTGCCAGTCAGGTGGTAGAGGTGTTCCAGCTTGAGGAAATTCATGTTAGCGCTCATCACGCCCCCCAGGGAGATCACCTCAATATCGGCCCCCAGGACGCGCTTCAGGTAGGGGGCGATCGCCGCAGACATATGCCCTCCGCCGCTGTAGCCAATCAGCGTGATCGGCGTACCATCGCCCGGTTGATAGCCATGACGGATCAACCCATCGTAAACCACCTGGGCAATGTTCTGGTTGTATAGCGGGCCATAGCGCTTGTCAGCTGAAACGGCTACAGCCCAAGCATTGCGGATGTTGACAAACAGCCCCAGCACGGCCATTGGGTTGACCCACCGCACCGCATCTGCCCTGCGCCAGAGCCAGGCCAGCGGACGACCTTCTCGCAGCGAACGGTTGCCCATCGAGTAAAGCATCAGTCCTTTGACCAACTTCACATCCTGCGGCAGGGCAGGTTCCAGGGCATTGAGGAAGTCCACAACATCGGGGGTATATTCGTCTCCAGACTGCCCCACCCCGTCCAGATATACCACGTAGCGAGCAGGACGATTCTCCTGCTCTGCCTGGGTCAGGGGCAGGGCTTCCATAGTTGCAATGCCATAGGGTTCGCCACTAGGGGCAACCCCATGCGTATCGACCTCATCGCCAAACCAGCCCGCCCACCAGCCCAACGCCTCCAACGGAGCCAGCAACCCCGAAAACACCAGGGCAACGATCCCGATCCAAGTGAGGTCAAACACCCAGCGCACCAAAAGGGGTAAGCTCTGGCGCCAGCCAAACAGGGTGTCGCGCACAGGCCGCAGCAGAAGGGCAACGACAATAAACAGCAGCACCATGCCCAGCAACAGCAACCCTAGCCGCACGACCTGGGGAATGCGCTGGACGCGGTGCTCAATTTGCACCCCCAGACTGTCGAAATCAGAGGTAGATATCGGCAGCGCTGCCACACCAGCGGATGATGGAACCACGTTTAGGGAAACGTTGGCTGGCTCCGGGGCCGGCCCCGAAGACCCCGCCGTCGTTTGTGGGGGGTGGGCTGGCGCCGTTGCCATTGCCCCCGCACTCGTCATGCGGGTTTCCAGACCAGACTGCACCAGTTCCTTCAGCTGCGATCGCCGCCTCACCACGTCAACCCCAGCAACACGCTTGGTCAAGCGGTTGCCCAGTTTAGCGATCGGTTGCCCCACGCTGCCTTTGAGGATCTGCAACACAACCCAGCCAAACGCAATATAGATCAGAGAATCGGCCAAGCTGAGTTTGGTGATTGCACTGATCCCCACCACCATTGCCAACAAATGCCAAACAGAGAGGACATTGAGGATGGGGACACCAGCGTAGGGCATCGCCCCCAAAAAGCTGAAGAGCAGGGGAGCATAACTGAGTCCCAAAACCCTCACCAAAGCATCCCAGGAAAAAAGATAGAAGCCAGGTAGCCAGCCAATCAGCCAGGTCGTCAACACCAGGAAAAGATACCCGAAGGCAAACAAAACCGCATTCAGAAACAAACTGAAGACAAATCGGATTGGTTTGACCTGGTTGATAAATAGGATGATGCTTTGCCCAACCGCTAGGGACAGACCCGCAAAAAACACAACCAGCAGGGCGATCGTCTGTCCGTTCGGTAGTCTGGTGATTTGTTGAAAGGCAGCCTGATTTAAGGCAAATGCACCGCCAAGCAAATCACCAATTGAATTGAATGCTGGATCGCCCATCGCCAGATCTCCCCCTAGCCAACATTATTTTTCATCTTGAAATCGTGATCAATTATTTTTCATCTTGAAATCGTGATCAATCGTCCAGTCTCTCTCAACGATTCTTATTCATTGCTTGAGCGAGTTTGAATCACACGCCCCGGACTGACGAAGGAAATCCCCTGGTTGCCTCCAGCATTCACCATCACTGCTTCAATAACGGGCGGGGTGACCTGCTGCTGGGCCACCCATTCCACCACAAAGGATGCCCCCGCTCCCCCGCGAGTATCATTTTGGTTGACCAGAAAATCGGTAGCAACCATAGAGCCTAACTCAACCGGTTGAGCCAGGTAATTGCGGATCAGCTTGCCGTTGTTGTCATAGTAGTCTACAGCGGTGAGAATGATCGAGTGTTTGGGGTCGGTATTGCGGACGCTGAGGGTGGCCGTTAAGTCGAGGGTGCGGCTACGCTCCCAAATATAAATATGGGAATAGATGGGAACGTAGACGGTTTGGCCCGTCACAATCGCGACACTGCTGTCAAGGGCGATCGCCTTTAAGGGCGATGGCTGGTCTGCGGGGGCTTCTGGGGTAGCGCAGGCAGTCAGCAATAGTAGGGGGAGGGCATAGCTATAGAGCGATCGCTTCATGACTTCAAGTTCAACTTTCATGCCTGAACAACGGGGCACACTCAGATCTAAGCAGAATACCGCTTGAGGGTGGAATACGGATGGCGATCGCCACTCCTCACGACCGCTTGAGATCTACCACACAACACCCCAATCGGGCGAAAACCTAACCTTGTATCCGTATCCACCGTGGCGCAGTAGGACTAGTTCCAGGCGATGGGAGGGGTGCTCACCAGCGCTCCCATCACCCCTCTCAGATGGCCTTAACGGCAGTTACCGCGTGACCAGCCCCACTCCTCAACCCCAACTGAGACTTGAGTTCCGGGCCGTGGGTTGCCCTTGCCCAAGTCAATCAGAGTCACCTCCGTAGCGGCTCGGAATGCGCCTCGGTAAATGGGTTCTCCCTGGGCGTTATTGCGATAGAAGCGGAGCGTCGTCACAGTTGGTTGTGCCCCCGATCGCTCCCACCGAATTTGGGTAAACCGCCGGTTCACTGCCTCTGCCCGATAGCGCCAACCGTTCCCCATCTGCCCCGTACAGAACACAGTGGCGTTGGTGGTAGGGGGAGGCACTGGCTGCGAGGTTTGCTGCCCAGTGAACTGGATAAAGAAGGGCTGATTATCGAGCGTCCCATTGGAGTTGATGCTGACGATGGAATTGTTCATGCCGTAGCGAATATTGGCAGTGCCTCTGGCATCTGCATTGCCTGAAGAGGTCAGGTTCAGCACAATATCTGTGGCATCTTTGCGGGTCTGCTGCCCGCCAAAGCGGACCAAGTTACCATCGCTGAGGCGGATCGAGAGTTCTGCATTGCCGTTGGGCTGAACCGTGACTGACGCAAAGTTAATGTTGCGATTGGGACGGCCTTGCAGACCAAACACCCCCGTGCCCGACGAGGCCAGGTTGGTCGTAGTGCTGGTGGGCGGTGTCGGAGGACGGCTCACGCTGTCATCACCAATCGTGAAGCGAAGTGACATGGGTTGACTATCGATGGTGCCATTCCCCACCAAGGAGATCAGACGATTGCCCTGGAATCGAACTGTCACGGTGCCTGTTGCATCAGCCATGCCTGCGTTGGTGAGATTAATTCGCGCTTCACCGCCACGGTTACTCACCAGCCGCCCATTCCAGCGTTGCAGGTTGCCATCCGCCAGACGCAGGGCAATTTCTGCTTGCCCATTGGCACTGCTGGCAACACTTGCAAAAACCACGGTTTGTCTGGGCCGCGACCCAATAGACAAGGCGCCTTCTCCTTCCCCAGCCACGTTGAGAGCTTGTTGAGCGATCGCCGTCGAAGTCGGCAATAGCACAGCCGTCCCCACAACTACAGGCGCACTCAAGACCGCGAGAGCCGCACCACAAGCCAAAACCGAGCGAATTTGCATATCAGTTCCTCTTCACATCAAAGATTGGACTTCGTTGGAAATCAGGTGGTTGCACCAGACGCTTATGACATTCATCACCCATAGAACCCAAACAAGCTTATGGTGAAAATCATTCACTGCCGCTATCACCGAGATCTTCATTCTGACAATTGACAGTTGCGATTCTAGAATAGTTCCAAAGATTTAATCATTTTAATGATTTAGAATACCTATTTCATCTTTAACGATTAGTAAATCAACAATTAAGCAAATTAACAATTAAGTAAGTTTACATCAAGCCCTGTATCTCTTTCATTCAGTGGGTTACAGTGGGTTGCCGCAGTGTAGCAACCCAAACCATTGCCAGGAGCACAGCGCTCCTGGCAATGGTGCAAGCTTGGCATTGTCCGCTTCATAGCCAGCAAACACACCCATGGGTTAGGTTGTCTTTGCGGTTTCTCGGAACACGATGGGAGAGTCATAGAGCCGTTTGTAAAGACGATAGCGATGATAGATCTCACGGTTTGTAAAGAAGAAGAGAGAAACTGCTTCCCAAAGAAACACCCATCCCCCAATAATCAGGGCATCAATGATCAGCGAAACAAGGGTGTCTGCCCCCAGCCGCTTGGAAAGAATGGCGCTAATCCACAGACACAGAAATCCAAGCACAATGTAACGTAGTATTTGGGTATTTATTTTCGCCAGTTCTCGCCTGAGCAAATACATTTTGAATAAAAAGCTATTCCTTAGTCCGTTGCGGGTCTCTTCTTCCAAGTGTTCATCACGAATGCCCGGTGGAATGGTGAAGCACAATTCAATGGCATAGCAGAGTGGAATTTCTTCAGAACTGCCTTCTAGATAAAGCTCTAGGTCATCGTCGAGCGATCGCCGCTTAAAAGGAGCCGGATCCCATTCGTTAAAGACATCAGCGTACCGATCCAGCGCAATCTCAATCATGTAGAGATCAGTAGCTGGGTCAATCGCATAGATCTCACTAAACAGCGAATTCTGCTCCATAGACTGGGTTGCAACTACGACTGTTGCGACTGCAACAACGGAAAATATCCCTGGAGCAATCGATGGAGTTGGTCAGCCCCCCGTTGTTGGGACGATATCCCTAGGCAAAACGCTGCTTATATCCAGAGCTTGAACCATCCACGGGAATCATTCTAGGCATCAGCAGGTGGTCAGAAATACACTATCCCCTTTCAGGAGGGTGCACAGTTGAACCGCACACCCTCCCAAGGCATGAACACTACTGACTCAAACACTCCCTAAACATTGACCTGAGGTGGCTCCGCGTGAGCCGTGTTGAGTGTCTTACGCACTGAAAGGGCTGCGATCAACAGAGAAATGCCACTCATCAGCAGGCTGATACCGACGTACAGCCCGATCAACCAGAGAGCGCTGAACGGAAACTGGTTGAGCACCAGAATCCCCAAGATCAACGTCACCACTCCATTCAACGCCACCAGCCAGAAGTTGCGATGTCCGGCTCGGTTGGTGAAGGCCATGATGATAGTAAAGATCCCTTCAACAATGAACAATATCCCAAAGGCAAAGGTGAGTGCCAGCATCGCCTGAGGGATGTTGAACAGGATATAGATGCCTGCGATGGTGTAGAAGATCCCAACGATTAGGTTCAGCCAAAAGCCCCGCACAGGTTTAGACTGGAAGGACTGAACGATCATTACAATCCCACTGATAATCGCGATCCAACCCATGACGATGGTAAAGAAAGCAGAGGCCACCACTGGGGCAAAAATCGCGATCACCCCTAAAACCATGAGCGCAATGCTGAGGCCAATCACCCAGCCCAATGATTTCTTAATTGTTGTATCTGAGGGTAGGTCGGTAAGCATAAAAACACCCCTTGCTTATTTAAAGAAGAACATGTGAATTTGAAATTAGTGTATCGGTTAGAACTGCATTCCGGTCAATTGATCAAGTTTTCTCAACACAATGTAGTTTTCTTAACCCAATGTCACCTCATCGCGCTGCCCCTCCTAGCCCGGCCGCACAGGCACCGAAATACTCCCAAAAGTCACTTTAAATCCAGAAAACTTTGAATCCAGTCAACAGTTGGATGGCGGTCTGAGCCTCTGGTCAGATGGGGCGAAGCAGTCGATCAAGTTTCCAACCAGAAGCTAGGACAAAAAGATATGAAACTTATAGGAAACATCAGTTCGGGTTAAGCGGGTTTTGGGGCACCGCGCCCGGCGCGGTGCCCCAAAACCCTTGCTGTTCCGTGCGCGTCGCGCACGGAACAGCAAGGGTTTCAGCGTATCCCGAATTCACGTTATAGGAAGACTGTTTTGGCACCGTGTGTGGGCGTGACGCTCGTCCACATCATGCTATTTTTCATCTCCTCAAGCGTTGCTTTTAGGAGTTACGGTGTTGCCCAACCTGGTGGATCAGCAGTAACGACACGATCGCCCCCACAAGCCCAGCAGCGATCGCATTGATCATGGCCTGAATCGCAATCATATTGGAAGGCGTGATCAATGCACCGGGATTGATTGTAGTTCCTAGTTGGTTTGGCATGATCACTGTGGCTCCCTGCGGCATACTCAGCATTTTGATCGTCAGACCACCGACCCGGCTCAGGGCAATGATGACAGCGATCGCCATAATGCTGAAATTAGCCACAACCCCAATTTTGAGATCTCGCAATACTTCTGACTTGGCCGGTCGCAGGTCAGGGCTTTTCAGCTTTCTTGCGATCTGGGTGTAATGAAAACACCAGTAGGCACTAAACACAAGAACAACTGCACAGATGATGGCTAACCACAGCCCAAACGAGAAGAAATTCGTTTGCCGAGCGGGTCTAAACAAGACGGATGATAGGACCACAAGAATCGGGATGAAGCCTAAAAGTGCTTGCAGCCAGAACCCTCCCCAGCCAAGCCAGCGAAAGGAACGGGCAATCTCTTGCGGTGTGGGACTAGGGGCTGCGGGATCCAGAAAATTCATCATAAAGATTACAGCAATCAGGGATAACAACAGCAGAAACCGATGACTCCGACGCCTGAAGAATACGCATACGCCCTGACTAGGTCAAGGGGAGCAAAGCAGTCAACTAGCAGTCAATGCGTAATTTAGCCAATTCAATTGAGCCAATTCGTAATTGATGGTTCGTAGTTTATGCTGTGGGACAACAGCCCCCAGTGGACGGTGAGACTAGCAGGGGTGAGTCAGGGCAAGTCTGCGGCCAACTAACATTTAAGAATTTTATCGAGAATTCTATCGCTTCAAACTGCGATCGCAGACGAATCGATAGCACTTCTTATCAATTGTCTAGTTTGTATGGACTGAATCCTGAGAGATGCTTAAGTTCTTACTGCGATGAAAAAAAATATTTTACGATTAGCACCAAAAAGCCGTTGAGTTTCCTTGTAATGGATAAATGACCAGGATTCTGGGTTGTACTGACTGAACAGCACTCGCTGAATAGCAACCAATAACAAACGAAGCACAACACCCTCTTTTGTGACCTCTCTTTTGTGACCTATTTTCTATGAATCTCACAACCATCCATCAGGGCCTACCCCCCGCCCCGATTGCACAGATTCCTGTACAAATCCCAGGGGTGCCCCCTGTTCTACTCAACCTGATTGGTGCCATCCTAATCTTAATCATCGGTTGGTTGGTTGCCATTATCGCCGCCTCGTTGGTGGGCAGCCTGCTGCGTAAGACCAATCTCGACGATCGCCTAGTGCGGATGGTCGGCGGGGGTGACAGGCGATCGCTCCCTGACACCTCAAAGTGGGTCTCGGCCATTGTCTTCTGGATTATTTTCATCATTGCAATTGTTGCTTTCCTAGAAGCGCTCAACCTCACGACCGTTTCCCAACCCCTGAATAGTTTTCTAGACCAAATCTTTGCCTATCTGCCTCGTGTCGGTGCTGCCTTGTTGTGGGCAGCGTTGGCCTGGTTGGTCGCGACGATTGCTCGCCTGACGGTGATCCGCATCGCCAATTCTTTTCACCTCGACGACCGACTGACGGCACAAGCAGAACCCGGTGCAGAACCCTTCCTGCTCAGCGAAACCCTGGGTAATGGGCTGTACTGGTTTGTGTTTCTCTTTTTCCTACCGTTGATTTTGGGAGTTTTAAATCTCCAGGGGCCACTGGGACCCGTTCAAAACCTGCTCAATAGTTTCCTCGCGGCTCTGCCCCGCATTGTTGAGGCGGTCATCATTGGGGTTGTGGGCTGGTTTATTGCCCGGGTGGTCCGGGGAATTGTGACCAATTTATTGGCGGCGGCTGGTGCAGACCGCCTAAGCACACGCCTGGGGCTACGCCGCACCGCTGGCAACTTATCTGTCTCGGGGATTATCGGCACCATCGTCTATGTGCTTATTCTGCTGCCAGTGGCGATCGCAGCCTTAGATGCCCTGAATATCCAGGCAGTCTCCGTGCCTGCCTCGGCTATGTTGAATCAGGTTCTTAATGCCATCCCCCAAATTTTCACTGCCGCATTGATCCTGATCGTTGCGTACGTGATTGGTCAGTTTGTTGCTGATTTAGTCAGTAATGTCCTGACTAGTCTTGGTTTTGATGGCGTTCTGTCCGCTTTAGGACTGTCTACCCTGGCACCCTCCACCACTCCACCCCCCCCGGCCCCATCCGCTGACCTTAGCACTGGAGAACTCCCTCCTGAGCCATCCACCACATCGCATCCTCGCTCTCCTTCCCAAGTAGTAGGGCTGATTGTGTGGGTAGGGATCATGCTGTTTGCAGCGATCGCCGCCACCAATATCCTCAACATTCCTGCGCTCACCACCCTAGTTTCGGCATTGGTCTATATTTTGGGCCGAGTCCTAGTTGGGTTGGTGGTGTTCGCTGTCGGTCTTTACCTGGCCAATCTTGTGTTTCGCCTGCTAGCGGCCTCAGGCAGCAAACAGGCCCGTATCCTAGGACAGGCCGCACGTGTAGCCATCCTCGCCCTCACAGGGGCAATGGCGTTGCAACAGATGGGCATTGCTACAGACATTGTGAATCTCGCCTTCGGCCTGTTGCTGGGCGCGATCGCCGTCGCTGTGGCGATCGCCTTTGGACTAGGTGGCAGAGACGTTGCCGCCGAACAACTGCGAGACTGGCTCTCCGCCTTTAGGCGCTAGTGACTTCAAGTGACCCAAAACCCTTGCTGTTCCGTGCG
>DVEB01000115.1 GCA_015295905.1 Synechococcales cyanobacterium M55_K2018_004 | reverse complement strand
CCCCAAAACCCTTGCTGTTCCGTGCGCTTCGCGCACGGAACAGCAAGGGTTTCAGCTTATCCCGAATTCACGTTAGGTTAGGACAACGCTTTTCGCAGCATGAGCGCGTAGCGCCATAAAGCAGCAGCGTCAGTATAGAGGATGGCAAGAATTACGGGGGATCTCCGCAACAACCGCTGAAAATAGAAAATAAAGGCTAGATCCGCATTTCGATTACCCCTTCCGCTTGATGAGCGATCGCTCGTAACTCCTCCAATATCGCCTTATCTGCCCCCTGCCAGAGGCCCCGCTGGTGAGCCTCTAGTAGGCGTTCTGCCATATCGCGCAATGCCCAGGGATTGGACTGCTGCACAAAAGACTGCACGTGTGGATCCAATAAATACGCCTTAGCAACGCCCTCATAAACATAGCTGGGAACGCATTGAGCCGTTGCACTGTAAGCAAATAGATAATCCACCGTGGCCGCCATCTCAAATGCACCTTTATATCCATGTCGCATCACGCCCGCGATCCACTTGGGATTAACCACCCGAGAGCGATACACCCGCGTAATTTCCTCCTTTAGCGTGCGAATGCGAGGGCGCTCTGGCAACGCATGATCACCGAAATAGGTTTGGGGATTTTTTCCCTGCAGCACTCGCACCGCTGCAGTTAAGCCTCCCTGAAACTGGTAATAGTCATCGGAATCGAGCAGATCATGTTCACGGTTGTCCTGGTTGTGCAACACAATTTGCAAGGTCTTGAGTCGTTGCTCAAAGGCTTCCGGCGCACTGCGGCCTTCTCCCTGGCTGGTGTAGGCATAACCACTCCAGTTGATGTAGGCGCGGGCGAGGTCTGCATCGGTCGTCCAGTTCTGGGCTTCGATCAGCCCCTGCAGACCAGCCCCATAGGCTCCCGGCTTTGACCCAAAGATGCGGTAGAGCGATCGCTCCACCGCCGATTCTGCTGCCAGCCCTTTGGCCTGCCACTCCTCTGCTTCCTGCCGAACTTTTGCCGCCAGCGGGTTCTGCTCAGGCGGTTCTGCCAGGGCTGCCACCGCAGTCACGGCCCGATGGAATAAGTCAATTAAGTTAGGGAAGGCATCTCGAAAAAATCCAGAAATCCGCAGCGTTACATCCACACGCGGGCGACCCAGGACAGACAACGGTAGGATCTCAACATCCACCACCCGCCGCGAAGGGCCATCCCATACTGGCCGCACTCCCAGCAGCGCCAGTGCCTCCGCCAAATCATCGCCGCCTGTCCGCATGGTTGAAGTGCCCCAGATGGAAAGCCCCAGGGTTTGGGGATACTCTCCCTGCTCTTGGGTGTACCGTTCCACCAGGGCTTCTGCTGCCTTACGCCCCACATCCCAGGCGCTCTCTGTGGGAATGGCACGGATATCCACCGAGTAGAAGTTGCGTCCGGTGGGCAGCACTTCTGGTCGTCCCCGTGTGGGTGCGCCAGAGGCACCACTGGGGACGTAGCCCCCGTCTAAGCCGTGCAGCAGGTGGGTGATTTCCTCACAGGTGTTCAGCAGGGCAGGAAGGAGGCGATCGCGAATCCAGGTGAGTTCGGGCAGCAGAGGGGTGGGGAGGGGTGGGGGTGAAATCGGTGAAGTCGGCGGGGTGAGGAGAGAGTCAACTAGGTGTGCGGCTTCCTGTTCCAGCGCTTCGATGGCATCGCCGACGGTACGCCAGTGCGTTGCCTGGGGCAAAAAAGGAGCATTGGGGGCAATGGGCTCCCAGGGAATGCCGGGGTCGGTGGTCAGGGGGTCAAAGTCGAGGTTCCAACTCTGGGCGATCGCACGGGTCAAGCCAAGGCGTCCGGGGGCGGGGTGGCGAGCGATCGCAATGATTAGGTCACGTAATTGACGCCCCTGAGGACATTGTCCGAAGATGTGGAGACCGTCGCGGATCTGGGCTTCTTTGAGGCTACAGAGGTAAGTGTCGGCGTGGGTAAGGAGGGTGGCTAGGGGGGGTGGCGTAGATGGGGAAGATGAAGTGGGTGAGGGGGGGAGGAGTTCTTCGGACAGGTTTGCTTGGATAATCAGGTTCTGGATGCGATCGCCAATCTGGCTCAGACGGCTGGGGTCGAGGGACTGGGCTTCGTAGTATTCGTCGATCAGGGCTTCCAGTTGTTGCAGGGGGCCGTAGAGTTCGGCGCGGGTGAGGGGTGGAGTGAGGTGGTCGATGATGACGGCCTGGGCACGGCGTTTGGCCTGAGAGCCTTCACCAGGGTCATTGACGATAAAGGGGTAGAGGTGGGGCAAGGGGCCGAGGACAACTTCGGGGTAGCAAGTTTCTGAGAGGGCAACGCTTTTGCCAGGAAGCCACTCCAGGTTGCCATGTTTGCCAAGGTGAACGATGGCCTGAGCGTTGAAGTGCGATCGCACCCAATGATAGCAAGCAAGATAGGCATGAGGCGGCTCTAAGTCGGGGGCGTGATAGTTGAGCGAGGGGTCGAGGTCATAACCACGGGCCGGTTGAAGGCCAACGAAAACGTTCCCCAGTTGCAGTCCTGGAATTGGTATGGGCTGGTCGGGCAGGTGGGGCCAGCGTGCGAGGATGCCAGCACGCACTTCAGCAGGGAGGGTATGGAAGTAGGTTTGATACTCTTGCTCAGAGAGCGTCTGCGCCAAGGGGCGATAGTGACTTTCGGGGTCATTGGTGGTCGTGGCAGTCAACCGATGGATGAGCTCGGCTCCACTCTCAGGCAGGTCACCAACCCGATAGCCGGCCTGCTGGAGGGCCGTGAGGATTGCCACACAACTAGCGGGAGTATCTAGCCCTACGCCGTTGGCGAGTCTTCCGTCGCGGTTGGGGTAGTTGGCCAGGATCAGGGCAATGCGGCGATCGCCCGCAGGAGTCTGCCGCAGCCGCACCCAGTTGGCAGCCAGGTCGGCGGTGAACTGGACGCGATCGCTCACGGCGGCGTAGCGCACCACATCCGTCTCTAGGTGGGGGTGTTGTTCCTGCACCGTTTTGCAGGAAACAGCCCGTGTGATGATGCGCCCATCTACCTCTGGCAGCGCCACATTCATGGCGACATCACGGGGCGATAGTCCTCGCAGTTGCGATCGCCACTGCGTCTCAGTACCGCTGCTGAGGATTACTTGTAGCACAGGGATATCCAGCGTTTGCCACAGTTCCAGTGCTGGCGTCTCGCTGTCCAACTGAGCCAGGGAGAAGCTCGTCGTATTCAGCAAAATTTGAGCCGCATCCCCTTGCTGAGGTTGTAGCCATGCCAACAACTCCATTTGCACGTCGCGATCGCGCAAGGAGGAAACAAAGATTGGCAGGGGGGTTAACTGCCGCTCTGCCAGAGCCTCACAGAGTGCATCAATGGGTTGGGTGTTGCCTGCTAGGTAGTGGGCGCGGTAGAACAGCAAGGCGGCAGTGGGCCAGCGGCTAGAGGAATGAGCGGACTGGGCATGAGGCCAGGGGTAGCGGCCAATTTTAGGAATAGGGGTGGGGGAATGGATGGGGTAGGCCTTGTTGAGGCTGAAGTTGGCAATGAACTGGAGGGCCTGCACGATATTCTCGATGCCCCCCTCGTTGAAATAGTGCCAGAGTTGGTTAACAGCACTGAGAGCAGCCGTGGAGTGGCTGATCAGATCCGGGTCGGGGCGGTCGTCTCCTGGTAGCACAAATAGGGTGGCTCCGGTCTGCACCACCGTTTGTTTGACAACTTCCAGGCCATAGGGCCAGTAGGCTCGCCCACCCAGCAGGCGTAGGACGATGACCTGGGCGTGCTCCAGCACCGATTCGGCATACGTGTCGATTGTGAGTTGCTGCTGTAGGTTGAGCAGATTTGCGACACGCAGGGGGGGGAAGTCTGTAGGGAGTTGGGGCAGGGCATGGGCGATCGCCTGGATATCGGTGTCTGCCGCAGACAACACAACGATGGGAGCAGGGGTCTGCTCTAGGAAGATCACACCAGCGGTGTCGGGGTCCCATCCGCCTGGGGTAGCTGCGAGCCGATGCATAAAAAACGTTGGTCTGAAACTGTTATACGAAGCTTTTCTGCGAAACGTTGCGAACTTTGATGGAAATCAATATGTTCCTGGCAAACTATCATAAAATTCTTACGCTTGAGTGGGTAAGCCAGACTAGCAGGCTAGCATAAGGGGCGAACCATCGAAGGCTCATCTGTATCCCTCTGCCGGTTGCTTGACTCACCATGTCCAGTTCTGGAATGATTACGCCCAGCCAAGCCCTGTCTCTAGAGGCGTTTTGTCAGCTACAGGGTGTTTTACAGGAAATGGCAACGCGGCTAGAGGGGACGGGACTCCTGCTCACAGAGGCTGACCTGGAGTTCTACACGCCGCCTTCAGCCCTAGTTAGCGGTTCCCCACCTCCCCCATCGTCGCCAGTGGCAACGGTCGAAAAGTTTACAGTCCTTGTTTCTAAGACCTTTAGCGCCCTGCTGAGGGGGCACTCTCTGCAACAGCAAGACGTAGACAGTCAGCCGGAGGACAGGGAGGCAGAGCAACACGCAACTCCCCCATCTGCTGGCTACTTCGTTGCCCTGACCTTTGACCCCCAGGCGATCGCTAGCTTCCTCCAGCACCTTTTACCCCAGGTGCAGTCTAACCCACAGTTGGTAGAGCAAGTCACCTTGGCGGCACCCTGGCTAGGCCCCAACGACCCCCTGCGTCAGAGTGAGTTTACGCTGCAACTGTTGGCCGCGATGGACTCAGAGGCCCGTCGGCGCAGTCTGCTAGAGGAGTCCTGTACCCAGAGTTGCGCTCAGATCCAGCGAGATAACCTGGAACAGGAGGTGCAGAGCCGCACTCAAAACCTCCAGGATGCGGTGCTAGCGGCTCAGACTGCCAACCGGGCTAAGAGCCAGTTTTTAGCGGCCATCAGCCATGAGTTGCGCACCCCGCTGACAGCCATTATTGGTATGTCTTCAACCCTGTTGCGCTGGTCCTTTGGTGAAATGAGCGATCGCCAACGTCGCTTCCTGCAAACTATTCATAGCAGCGGACAGCGCCTCCTAGAGCTAATCAACGATATGCTAGATCTCTCCCAACTCGAGGAGGGCAAGATCGTCCTGCAACCGCGAGAGTTCTCACTCTCTCTGCTGGTCCAACAAACTCTGCGGGAATTTCAGGACATGGCAACAGAAAAGAGCATCGAGCTAGAACTCGATATGCAGGTGGACCCTCGGTTTGACCAGTTCGTTGCCGATGCCCAGCGGATTCGTCAGATCCTCAGCAACCTCCTCAGCAATGCCATCAAATTTACCGGACAGGGGGGGCGAGTGACGCTGCGGGTGTTTGCCGACCAATACTATGCCGTTCTGCGAGTGAAAGACACAGGCATTGGCATTCCAGAAGAGCAGCGATCGCTGCTGTTCCAGAAATTTCAACAACTGGATGACTCCTATCGGCGCGTGTATCAGGGGGCAGGACTGGGGCTGGCCTTGACTAAACAACTCGTTGAACTGCACGGAGGCCGTATTTCAGTAGAATCTACCGTCGGTGTTGGCTCGGTCTTCACGGTGCAAATTCCGAACCAGCAGCCAGCCAGTGCTGAGGCCTCAGCCATCCCCGCCCCGCCTGCCGACCACCTGCTGGGGCGTATCGTCCTAATCGAGAGCCACGAAGAAACCGCCAACATTATCTGTGACCTGCTCACCGCTGCCAACTACCAGGTGATCTGGATGCTGGAGGACATGATTGCCATCAACCAGATTGAGGTTCTGCAACCCTTGGTAGTCATCCTTGACCTGGAACCTGATAATCGCGCAGGCCACACCCTAGTCGCTCAACTGCGGCAAAACCCTGCCACCAAGCATGTGAAGGTTGTGGCACTGCAAACGGCTAAGCCCCTTGAGGGGCCTCTGACAGAGGCGGGGTTGGCTGTCGATGGTCGGTTGTTGAAGCCCATTCAGCCTGAGCAGGTCTTACCCTGTATTTTTAATCTGACGGTTGACTCAGTAGTTGATGTTTAGTGCTTGGTTAGTGAAGCGCATAGGCGGATTACCCCACACTGTTGACAATTGCGGTAAGGGAAGAGACTTGCGACTTTGGGTACGCTAAGGGAGTCAACAGTGCCCGCAGAAGTCGGCAGGACTTTCTGGCACAGCGAAACCGCGTTACAAAAATACATCTGCTAGAGTTTATTGTGGCTGTCGAAAATCTGTATCGGTGCAAAAACCAGATGTTCCTTACTGAGGGTTGCCAGTGATTTCAGCGATTGACTATGGCCTGACTGCATTCACCGTATTACCCGCTATTCCCATCGGAGTGTTGTTTGTGGAATGCATGGCCGCTCTGCTGCCAGCCCCCACAAAAGCACCAGCGACGAGTGCTCCCCGCATTGCTGTACTGATGCCTGCCCACAATGAAGCAGTGGGCATTGCAGCCGTATTGGCCGCCCTCAAACCCCAACTCCGTGAGGGAGACCGCTTGGTCGTCGTGGCTGATAACTGCACCGATGAGACAGCAGCGATCGCCCGCCAGCAAGGAGCCATCGTCATCGAACGCCACGACCCTGAACGGCGCGGCAAGGGATATGCCCTCGATTTTGGCATCCGCTACCTGGAAACGGCCCCACCGGATGTCGTGGTGATGATGGACGCGGATTGCATAGCCCAGCCGGGCACAATCCAACACATTGCCCAACTTGCGACCCAGCACCAGCGTCCAGTCCAAGCCGTTTACCTGATGGAGCAACCCGCCCAGCCCAGCCCTAAATCTGCAGTTTCTGCCCTGGCCTTCCTAGTCAAAAATCTGGTGCGGCCTACAGGATTGCATCGGCTAGACTTTCCTTGCCTGCTGACAGGCACTGGCATGGCCTTTCCTTGGCGGGTGATTCAAGCCTCCCCGCTGGCCAGCGGTAATTTGGTAGAAGATATGCAACTGGGGCTGGACTTGGCGATCGCGGGAAGTCCCCCTCTGCTCTGTGAGGATGCCCTGGTGATTGGCAATCTGCCCCAGCAGGCCAAAGCTGCCACAACTCAGCGCACCCGTTGGGAACACGGCCACCTGAAAACCCTGCTCACCCAAGTGCCTGCGCTCCTCAAGGCTGGCATCGCTCAAAGAAGACTGGATCTGGTAGCGATCGCCCTTGACTTGGCCGTACCCCCGCTATCGCTGCTGGTTCTCCTCTGGGCGGTTTGTCTAGCCCTCACGGCAGCCTTGGTATGGCAGGGAGCCACTGTCCTGCCGTTGAAGTTATTGCTCCTCCAGGGGGGGCTGTTGCTGGGGGCGATCGCCACAGCCTGGGCACACTTTGGGCGAGAAACCATTTCTCCCCACCAGTTTGCTGCCATCCCGCTCTATATTTTCTGGAAAATCCCGCTTTACTTGGCTTTCCTCGTGCGTCCCCAAACGAAGTGGGTGCGGACCCAACGAGACTCCTGAGTCCTTGCTGATCAGGCCTTGCTTAATCTAGACAACGTGAACTCGGGATAGGCTGAAACCCTCTTAATCCGAACTGACGTTAGATAGCAGTGTGTGTTGGTGATACGGAATCTGCCTATAAAGTAGCAGTTAGTTTTTGGTAGAACGCCCGCGCAGCGGGCGTTCTACCAAAAACTAACCGACCCTATAAGCAACGGATTCCGTATGAGATACAGTCTCTCACCAACACACACTCATCCTTCAAGTCGGTAATGGTCGGTTGCCCACCTTCGGTTCAATGGGCAACGGCCTTACCCCGGAGTAACTCGCCACCAGCGCCACCATCATCCACCAGAGGGTACTCACCTGGGGGCGATACCAGACCGTGTCTACTGCGCCGTGGGCGAGCATCCCCACCATTGTGGCGATCGCTGCGATTAACCAGAATGCCTCCTGGTTGCCGGTCTGCCGCAGTTGTTGCAGCCGCTCCCAGCCGCGAGTGAGCGTTACCACAATCAGCCAAAGGAAACAGGTGAGGCCAATTATCCCGGTCTCGACGGCCACCTCTAACAGAATGGAATAGGCGCTCAGGGCGGTATACCCCGTCCGCTGGAATTGGGGATAGACCTGGTTAAAAGCGTCATTCCCTGGGCCAATACCGAGGATCGGGCGGGCACGAATCATATCCCTCACCCCCGCCCACACGTTGAGGCGGAAATTATTGCTGCTGTCCTCCCGACCGGCAAACATACTGAGGACGCGATCGCGCAAGGGATCAACGACGACGAGGGCGATCGCCACTAGCGCCACTGCGGATCCCAGCACCAGCGGCGTTGCCCACTTCTGCCAGAAGCCGGGAAGGGACTGACTCCACCACTGCACCACCAACAACATAAACAGAAAGCCACCCACCACAAAGCCGATCCACCCGCCCCGGCTAAATGTCAACACCAGACAAGCCGAGTTCAAAACGGTCATCAAGAGCGCCAGCGCCTTGGGCCACCACCCCCGCCACGCCAACACGGCTGCCCCACTGAAAAAGCAGGACGGCAGCAGGTAACCCGCCAGCAAGTTGGGATTTCCCAAAAAGCTGTAGACTCGCGTGGTTTTTGCCAAGGTTGACTCGGTATCGACCCAGGTGGCCAGGGCATCAGCCCCAAAGAACCACTGCCGGATACCATACACACTCACTGCCAGTGCTGCCAGCAGGTATACCGTGATCACCGCCGAGCGCAGACGAGGATTGCGAAATACTCGCGCCATCAACCCAAAAAACAGCAGGTAGAGGGTCAACTTGCTCCACCCTTCGACCGCTGCTGCTCGCACCGGAGAGAGCACCGTCGCCACCGTCGCAATACTCCAGTACAGCATCACCAATAGATGGATCGGCGTGATGCCTCCCAACGCCTCACTGGAAACCAGCAGCAGCAAGAAAAACGCAGCACACGCCAGCAACACCATGCCGATCATGGTGGTTGAGGTAAAAGGGGCGATCGCAAACACCACGGCCACTAGCAACGCGCCTAGTGGCTCGGCCCACTCCAGCATGAGCACACTCCCCTTGCGCCAGTTGCGCAGGAAACCAGCCAGTCGGTAGAGCAGACTAGTCGGTCCCCAGAGTTGGAGGGAGAGATTGGAGAGGGTAAGCCTTTGCCAGACAGAGTTCATCACTGGGGAAGAGGAGAACGAGGGAACGAGTGAGCGAGTCAAGCGTCTCGCACTTCAGCCATTAGCGTAGCAGGTCGTGGCGTAGGTGGGGTGGGTGAGGGGGATGAGGGACACTTAAAGCCCCAACTTTGCCAAAACGGGCTTCGTTGAAACAATGTGCTTCTCTAGGCCCAGTTCTTTAGGGGCAATGCCCAGCGCCAGGGCAACCAGTTGGGGCAGGTGCAGTACCGGAAGTCCCAGTTTTTTCCCAGTCATGTTGGCGACTTCGGGTTGGCGGGAATCGAGTTGCAGATGGCAGAGGGGACAGGGCGTGACCAGGCAATCGGCTCCAGCGGCGATCGCCTCTTCAAGATGACCACCGGCCAGTTGGAAGGACTGCTCCGTGGCATAGCTGGAGAGCGGCCAGCCACAGCACTGAGTTCGACCACGATAGTAGACAGGCGTTGCGCCAACCGCCTGAAAAACGTTCTCGATTGATTGGGGGTTGTAGGGGTCGTCAAAGGGTAGGTGTTCCTGGGTGCGCAGCAAATAGCAACCGTAGAAGGCAGCGCACTTGAGGCCGGAGAGTGGGCGTGTCACTTTTTCCCGCAGGGCTTCTAGGCCGTAATCGCCTACCAGCGCCCAGAGCAGATGTTTAACTTCAGAGGTGCCTCTGTAGGGCGAACACCCCTCCTGTTGCAGGATGCCATTGACTTGCGCCAGGTAATCTGGGTTGTTTTCCTTGGCTTCCTTCAGTCGCTCATCGACGTGACCAATCACTCCCTGGCACGTACTGCAATGGGTCAGTAGGGGCAGATTTAATTCCTCTGCTAGGGCAATGTTGCGAGCGTTCACCGAGTCTTCTAGAAACTGCGAGTCTTCCTTAAATGTGCCAGACCCGCAGCAAGAACCTTTCTTCAACTCCACCAGTTCAATCCCCAAGGCGCTCGTCAGTGCCCCAGTGGACATATATAGCTCCCGGCAAGCTCCCTGTGCGACACAACCAGGGAAATAGGCATACTTCAACGTCATGGGACCCAACTCATTCCTAAAGAACAACCCAATCAAACCAGCCTTGCATCAGCAAAGCCTCAACGAACCTACAGGGGTGCGGCTGCACTCAACCCCATTTCCTATCTTCCCTCTTTCGCTCTCAGACTGCTGTACTCCTTAGACTCCCTTAATGTGAATGGGCAATGTGAATGGGCGTTGCTTCATCCCAATAGATTTTTTTGCGTGAGGGATGCACGAAGTGCGCCCCTCACGCAAAAAAATCACTCCGTCAGTGATTGCGTCGGTTGGTTGTGATGTAGAACATTCGTGCAGTGTACGTTCCATAGCGCGTAGCGCCATACGCCACAGCAAACTGCTACTTGACAGCCGGATTCTGCATGACGGAATGATGACGGGGCCGGGGCACGAGGCATTTTCCTGATCCTGAATGGCAGTGCCCGAATAGACGAATAAGTGCGTTCTGTCTGTGAATTGTGTTGTCAACAGTACGTCAATGAATCATCGGGGGCTGAAAGCATTGAAGAAATCTAACTGGTTAGACCTGGCGGAATATACGTCGCTGATTGGTCTGGGCGTTGGCTCGGTGGCGACGATTGTCTCTTCACAGTTCTGGTTTGCGTCGGCACCGTTGTCTCTGCTGGTGTTGCTCAACCTGGCAAACCGTAAACGCTTGGAAACGAATTTGCAACAGGGGACAGCGATCGCCGTTGCAGGACTGGATCAAAAAGTCTCGAAGCACATGGAACTGTTGCATCAGCAAATTCAGAGTTTACCTACTACGGAGATGCTGGCGGGGCTAAAGAAATCGCTGCTGATCAAAGACCGGGAAGTCTTGACCCAACTCTCCAACGAAATTACCACGCTGAAACAGCAGGTCCAGAGTCAACTAGACGCCTTCAACCAGCAAGAAGTGGCCGATTTGAAGCGCAACATGGATGAGGTGCAGAGCCAATTTACCGAGTTGCAGGAAGGGGTGTCGCAGATTCAGGCCCGGTTGGGGCATTTGTCCTGGGCGGTGCGTGATGGGGAAGCGGAACGGGCGATCGCCCAACTCCAGGACGAACTGACCCAGGTGCGTACCAGTTTGCAGAAGCTGACAGAGCAGACCCGCCCCACCCTCACCGCCTTGCAGGAGCAGGTTACCCACCTGCAACGACAGATGCAGAAACTGCCACCGCCCTTCGACTCTAGCGCCCTACGCCAGGAAGTAACGGAACTGGTGCGTGTGGTGTCTGACCTAGTGCCGCGACGGGACTGGGCCACCGTTGTGCGGGAGGTCCAACTTTTACAACAGCAGCAGGAGTCGCTGGCAGAAGCCAACGAAACGATCCATCGCCAACTGCAAGACCTTAACCAGCAGATGCAGACCCGGCCCTCGCGGGCCAACTTCATCACCCTGCAAAATCAAATTACCCACCTCAATCGTCAGATCCAGGAATTACCCGCTCCCTATGACCCGACGCTGCTCAAGCAAAAGCTGGCAGCCTTGGCCAAGACTGTGGCTGAACGAGTGCCCCAACAGGACTTTAGCGGTCTAGTGGCGCAGGTGAAGTCGTTGCAGCAGCAGCAGTCTACCCAAGCGCAGGCAGAGGTGTTGCTGCGACGGGAGATCCAGACCCTGCAGGAACAACTCCAGTGGCTCATGAATGAGACGGCAGGCGGTGTCCCTGTTCCCCAGGCGGCCACTTCGCGCTGGGATGAGAGCCTCTCGTCGGCAAGCTGGCAAGACTATTTGCAGACCACCCTCGCCGTCGAACTGGAACACCTGCAGCAACGGCTGGAGCTGCTGCCCACCGACCCTGAGTTTCGGCGGCAGGCCGAAGCAGGGTTGCAGAATATCTTGCGATCGCTCAACCACCAGATGCAAGAGCAGATGCAGGCAACGGCCCCTGGTCTGGAGTATGAGTTCATCTTTGATGGCATCGCGGCCTACGATGATGATCTGGGCTTGGTGGATGGCCTGCGGGGCGGACGCACCGTGCTAGAGGCGTTGTTGCTCCAGACGCAACAACGCCTGCTGCTGGTGTTGCCTTGGTCGAGCTACTATGAGTTAGACCAAACCTTTCTGACGCATCTGGAGGCATTGTTGCAGCGCAACTGCCGCATCGATCTGGGCTGGTGCCATCGGGATGACCACCACACTGCTCGCTTTGTGCAACCCATCAACCAGCGTTGGCAGATTCAGTCGGCTCAGCAGAAACGCCTCCAGGAAACCCTGCGGCACCTGCTAGACCTCAAGCGGCGCTACCCCCAACTGTTGCAGTTCAAAATCCTTGGCCTCCAAGAAAGTTTTCTGGTGGTCGATCAGTCGATTGCAGTGGTGGGCATCACCCCTAGCATCACTGGACTAGCACCATTCCCAGAGGTCAAACTGAAACTGAGGACAACTGATTCCGTTGTTGTGCAGCAACTAACGGACTGGTTCGAGCACCCTGTTCTGGCACCCAGCGATGAAGCGGCCTACTGGAACCGGGCCATCACCTACTACGACCTGGGCGATCGCCCTGCAGCCCTAGCCGATCTAGAACGCTTGCTGTCGGTCAACCCCGAAGATGCCCTGGCCTATAATCTGCGTGGCGTGGTGCGCTACGACTTGGGCGACCGTCAGGGGGCGATTGCAGATTTTACCCAGGCGCTCGAACTCAATCCTCGCCTAGTCGTTACCTACTGCAACCGGGGCTACGTGCATTCAGAGATCGAGGATGAGCAGTTAGATGCCATTGCCGATTTCAACGCCGCCCTGCGCCTCCACCCCAACTCGGCGATCGCCTACTTCTATCGCGGCACCGCTTGCCAGAAGTTTGGCGAAGTTTCGATCGCCATCTCCAACTTCGACGAAACCATCCGCCTCGCCCCCAACGCCGCCCCAGCCTACTACTATCGGGGCATGGCCCACACCCGCATGGAAGAATACGAAGCGGCGATCGCCGACCTGGAGCGAGCCGTCCAACTGTTTGAGCAGGAGGGCAGCAGCACTAATGCTCAAAAGGCGAAGGCTCAGTTAGAACGGCTGAGGCATATCCCGACCAACCAGACATCCGCAGCCTAGGTCTCATTACATCTAAAGGGAGCAGCAAGGCTACGCAGTCGTGTGTGCTGATCACTGGCAGTAATAGACACACACTGAGCGGCCTATTCTTGCCTGTTCTTACAGATCAGCCCTCTGCTCCAAACAATAGCTCCACAATAGCTCCAACTCCATGCAGACAACGTTTTTCTAGCCGGATATCTCTGATGCAACACAAGTCTGATGCAACACAAGCATGATCACAAGCATCATAAACAGAAGCAAGGGTTTTGGGGCACCGCGCCGGGCGCGGTGCCCCAAAACCCTTTTAACCAGAACTGATGTTAACGAAGATACGCGACAGCCGAAGGAGTGAAGTGACCACCGAAGCTGAATGGAATTCGATTCTGAGAATTGCGGGAATGCGTTAGGCTTAGTAGAAAAGCGTTCAAACCTGGCTACGAGTTTTTGAGATCCTCGACTTTTGGAATCCTATAGAGCTAGTGAGATGAGTCAGACGGTTACTCCCTCCCCGCAAAATACTTCCCCCTCGTCCGGCCTAGAGGCGGCGCTGCGGCCATCGGGTAGTGCAGTGGCGATCGCTTCCTCCGCAAATGTCAATGACTTTTTGCAAGAGACCGGGGCACTCGTTCGTCGCCTGTTCATTCAACTCCAGCGCCGTCCCACCACATTAATCGCTGGGTTGATTCAACCTGTGATGTGGTTGGTGCTGTTTGGAGCGTTATTTCAAAACGTCCCCCCGGGTTTATTTGGTGAAAGCGCCAACTATGGACAATTCTTGGGAGCGGGGGTGATGGTCTTCACTGCCTTTGGAGGTGCGTTGAATGCTGGCCTCCCCGTCATGTTTGACCGTGAGTTCGGCTTCCTCAATCGGTTGCTGGTGGCGCCTCTAGCCTCCCGCTTTTCCATTGTGCTGGCCTCCGCCATCTTTATTGCTGTGCTGAGTTTGCTTCAGACCTTCACCATCATTGCAGCGAGTGCCTTGCTAGGCGCAGGTTTGCCCAACCCTGTGGGACTGCTGCTGGTGATTGGGATCATCCTACTGCTGGTGTTGGGCGTTACTGCCCTGAGTCTGGGCTTAGCATTTGCCCTGCCGGGGCACATTGAACTGATCGCAGTGATTTTTGTCACCAACCTGCCCCTGTTGTTCGCCAGCACTGCTCTCGCTCCGTTGAGCTTTATGCCCACATGGTTACAAATCATCGCATCCCTCAACCCTCTCAGCTACGCGATTGAACCTATCCGCTACGTCTATACCCATGCCGACTGGTCTTTGGGTAGTGTGGTGATGCAAACTCCCTTTGCCAACATCACTATGGGGCTGGCACTTTTGGTATTAGTCGCCTTTGATGCGATCGCCCTGCTTAGTATTCGCTCTCTTCTGCGGCGGTCTTTTAGCTAGTTAGGAATCTTTTTGCTCCTTGGCTACGTCAGGTAGGAAGAAATCGGTTACATTGCTTGGTCTTAGTCCTTCATCTTGCTTAGGCTTATGTCGTCACGCTTCTATCGCTGCTCAAAAGTTACGCTTCTAGGTTCCCTCCTCGGTGCAGCCGTTGGGCTGGTTGGGATGTCTCAGGTGGCGATCGCCCAATTCTCGTCTTCCCCTACGGGTGCAGCAAGTGACTTACAATCGCCGCGTGAAGGGACAACCGATCCCTTCTCAAGTCAGGGGGGAGGCAATATGAATACCATGCTAGATCTGATCCACCGAGCGAATTTTGGCCAGATCCGTAGCCCAGAGCAGTTCCGTCAAGACCAGCGTAATCAAATCAACTCCGAAGCAGAAAACTTCCGCAATGCTCAACAACGCCTGCTGCAACAACAACAGCAATCACCATCCGCAACTCCGGTAACGACTCCAGCGCCGCGCCAGCCTTAGAGCTTAGATGTCGAGAGCATCCCCGCAATAGTATCCCTCATCCCCGGCTCCCTCCTGCCAAGGTCTTCTGCCAAGGTTGAGAGAAGGGGGAGCAAGGTTAGAGGATTCAAAGCCCCCTCCTAGACTGGGAAGGGAAATTTGGGGTGTAATACAGAATCCGTCTGTAAAGTAACAGTGTATTGTGATGTGAAACGTGCGCGCAGCGCACGTTTCACATCACAATACACCAACTCAATAACCGACGGAGTCGGTATAATTTGCTTCCTGCAAGCTGGGTAAGGCAGTTTTGCTAAAACAGTATCTCTAACAAGTGCTACGCACTCATGATGTAAAACACTTTTTGCGGGAATCCCAGCGCAGCGGGGGTTCCCACAAAAAGTATTGTTCTAACCTATGCGTGTAGCGCTATATCAATGACGGCGAAGTTGGGATATGCTGAACCCCTCGTAACTCGAACTGACACTGTCAAGTGACGTGAGTTCGACGAACAACCACTGCTCAAGGGATGTCGCGCAACGCGCGACATCCCTTGAGCAGCGATTATCGAATTCACATCCAGTTAGGTTGCGATCGCTACTTACCCTTGGGTTGCGTCAGATGCTTGCTTGCGCTGCTTGCGACGAGCGAGCAATACGGCGCCAGCGGCCAAGGCGGTGCCGGTCATTGTCATAGGTTCAGGTACAGCAGCCATCACTTTGAAGTCAGGGCCAGCGAAGTTACGGTTGCTGATCAAGCGCAGACGGTTGGTCGCTTGGCTCAGACGCAGACCCAAAGAACCAACCACCTGAGGCGTCCCTCGGCCAGCGTCATAAATTTCGCCCGTCAGAATGCTAAACCCCGCATTCTGGAACTGACGTGCGTCAGGATGACTATTAGCATTGAACTCAGCAATCACACTACCAAACGCATCTAGGGCCTGAATTGTCAGGCGGCTGTTCATCCCACGCTCCCAAAAGAAGAAGTCCTGTGCAGCGCGTGCAAACGAGACATCCAGCACGAATGAACCTGTATCTTCCGTATCCACAATGCTGTTCATGTTCAAATTACCCAGGGCTTGAGCCAGTTGAACACCCGTAGGTGCTTCTACGCTCAAGCCGATCGATGCTCCAACACCGATGTCAGCGCTGGCAGCACCTTCATTTCCCTTGGTCCACAAGTCGTTATGCACAATGCTCACGCTGCTAACCAACACCATGTCACTCTTGCCATAGCGCCTGCTACCAACAACCACCTGCTCAAGCATCTGATTGCCACCAATGGAGCCCGATATGGTGTTACTGAAGCTGAACGGTGTAAAGGTTATTACTGCTGCTTGAACAGGGGCAGCAGACAATGCGAAGGCGCCACCTGCCAGAAGCCCAGTTAAAGAAAAGATACGCTTACAGTTCATGATCTTGCCTTGTCTAGTAAATTTGTGCTGTTTTTGGGGTCAATCCCTGTTCAGAACCAAAGCCGCACCGCAAACGAAGCACGCCAATAAAGCGGCACTCCTTTGCACTTTGCTGTCACCATCCTACTGGTGAAAAATGATGAGTGTCTGTAGAGACGCGATATTTTTTATACTCGCTTTAATTAAGGATAATGACCTTCGGAATTCCGCATGTTTGCTTGCTAAAGCTACTGAATCAAAGATGGTTGAGGCTTGCTTTAAACATGATCTGCTTATGTATATTTACGTAACTTCTTGTAGCTTGAGTTATTCTTTTCTCTCAAGAATTAAGTGATGCTAATTCTTCAAACTCTCACGACAGTTCCTAGAGCGCGTAGCGCTATATGGAACGTCAGTTCGGATTAAGAGGGCTTCAGCCTATCCCGAATTCACGTTATATAGAAGAGAGAGTGGGAGATTTCATTCTCCGCCCCCTCTGTCGCCCTAGTTTTTGGAATCGGGATTAAACATTGTACTTAAAGCACATTGCGCTTAGAGCAAGTTTTGCGAGTCATCAGCAGTAGCGCTTCAGAACAGCGGTTCTGCATAAAAAAACGGTCCTGGACAGTGCAGAACCGCTTACGTTGAGGGGTAATGGAAACTGACTTTGAAAGTCTCCGAGAGGGGCTAACGGACAGTACCTTCGAGTTTGGCAGTGTTGATGGGCTTCATTAGGTAGAGGCGCACCATATCAAAGCCAATGGAAGCGACTAGCGGCAACTGTTTGAACAGCTTCACCAGTTTCGGCGCCCGAGACTCACCAATCGCCACAATCTCCAGGTTCTTCTTAGAAGCACTATCCAGAAGCCGGAAGAAGTCAGGATGCTCCACGTTCAGAATGACGGGGAACACACGACCTGCTGTATTGTTGGTCTCAAGAATGACTTCTTGGTCGTATTGACGAGCATCAAGCCCGATAGAACGGTAGAAGTCGGAGCGCTGGATGTCATTGAGATACATGGTTGCGAACACCGACAGCAGGAAGAAGCGACACCATAGCCGTGCCTTCCAGTCGTTCAGGAATTGGGGTTGAGCCTTCATGATGGCATCGAAGAAGTCACCATGACGGTTTTCATCTTGGCACCAGTTCTCGAACCAACGGAAGATTGGGTAAATGCGATTTTCGGGATGTGCCTGGAGATGGCGGAAAATCTTGATATAGCGCCAGTAGCCAATTTTTTCCGAGAGGTAGGTGGCGTAGAAGATGAACTTGGGCTTAAAGAAAGTGTAGTTGCGGCTCTTGGTCAAGAAGCCCAGATCCAACGACATATGGAAGTCTGACAGGGCTTTGTTGAGGAATCCGGCATGACGGGCTTCATCGCGAGACATCAGCGTGAAGGACTCGGCCAGCAGAGGGTTTTTGTCCTTCAAACGGCGACCTAGTTCTTTGTAGAGCAAGAAACCAGAAAACTCAGCGGTGCAGGAGCGCTCTAGAAATTCAATGAAGAGGCGACGAGTGTCACCATCGATGTGATCCCAGGACTGTTCAAATTCTGCATCCCGCACAAAGTGGTGGCGGTTGTAATCGGCGCGAAACTCCTCTAGTAGTGCTTTCAACTCATCCTCGTTGACGGAGATGTCCATTTTCTCCATCTCGTCAAAGTCGGTGGTGTAGAAACGGGGAGTGAGGATCGTTTCTTTGGCGGGGACTTTGACCCCAGGGCGCATTTCCTCAAACGTCGGCTTTTTCAGGGAATCTACCATCGCTACTTCTAGTTGGTTATTATTCTTGTGCCCTGTCTGAGAGATGCCTACATACAGCCAGGCGCAAACGTTACATGTCCCTTAGTCTATCAGGCTCTTGTGTTGCGCGGGATTGACCTGATGTTAAGAGTTGCAACAAAAGTTTGATAACGTGAATTCGGGATAGGCTGAACCCCTCAATGTTCCGTGCGCGCCGCGCACGGAAC
>DVEB01000120.1 GCA_015295905.1 Synechococcales cyanobacterium M55_K2018_004 | reverse complement strand
GTGCGCGTCGCGCACGGAACAGCAAGGGTTTCAGCTTATCCCGAATTCACGTTAGATTAGGACAAAACGCCGTTGACAGCATGAGCGCGTAGCGCCATAGCGTTCTGTTTAGTGGGTGGATGACTCAGAGGGGGGAATCACCTCCAAGTACTGGCTCTCCATCAAAAGCGCTGCTTTGCTAAACTTCACGCCCCAGTAACCACCAGGACGGCGATCTAGCACCACACCCTCCTCGCCAAGCTTCAGCACATTGGGAGGGCGCAGCATTGGCATTGGGTCAGCCGTTTTGACGTAGGGAGGTAGGGCAATCACACGGACGCGATCGCCCACCGAGAGTTCTTGGCTCATACGCAGAGTAGAGGACTTGAGTTAAGGAACGTGCCAAATTCTTTGATGATACTGCGTTGGCTCCGCGTAGGGATCTGCCACTGGATGATGGTGCCCGTGGTTATGAGAATGGCTATGGGCATGATCATGGGAATGCCCGTGGTCATGGGAATGCCCGTGGTCATGGGAGTGACTATGGGCATGGTCGTGGGCATGTCCCCCACCCTGACCCACTGCGGCCAACCGGAACTTGCACATCTCGCAGTTCATTTGCACCTGACCGAGCTGAGTTTCGATTTCGCGATCGCGTAACACGGTAAACAACTGCGGATGTAAGCCCATCTCCGGCAAGTTCACCACTTCGATATTGGGAAATGCGACCTGCTGCTGCGCTGAGAGGGTATAGATTTTCTTCACCAACGCGCCAGTGAACAGGAAGTAGGGCAACACAATAATGCGCTTGGGCTGATAGAGGCGTGCCCGTCGGAAGCCTTCTTCCAGGCGGGGATGGGTGATGCCAATGAAGCAAACTTCGACAGTGTGGTAGCCACTGCCTTCCCACAGAACCCGCGCCATCTTGAAGACATCCCCGTTGGCATCGGGGTCACTGGCGCCCCGCCCCACAAACAGCAGCACTGTTTCTGCGCGGGAAATTCCGTGGGGGTTCCATTCCGGTTGGTCCAGTTCCTCCAGGCGCGATCGCCACAGGTCAAGAATCCCCGGTGTAATGCCAAAGTGTCGTCCGTAGTGAAACTGCACTTGGGGGTGGCGCTGTCTGGCGCGATCGAGTTCGTTGGTGACGTCAAATTTGTTGTGGCGAGCTGCAAAGAGCAGAACGGGCAACACAGATAAATCGGTATATCCTTGCTCAACACAGAGATCGACTCCCTGCTGAATTGAGGGTTCGGTCAGTTCTAGAAAACAAGGAACGACAGGACGAGAGGTGTCTAACGCTTGGTATGCGGCTGCGAAGTCGAGCAGGCTTTGTCGTCCTTCCGCATCGCGGCTGCCATGACCCACTAGCAAAACAGGACGCGGCATGGGGAGTGGCGGCAGCGAAGGAGCGATCGCCTCTGATTCGAGGGGATATCGGAGCGGCAATGCATTAGAACGGTCGATAGAAATCGTCATGATGGATAAGACCCTTTTCCTGTGGATCGCAGGAAATAGAGTGAAGAAGCAACAGGGCGGCGTTCTGGCTTGTAGAGCAGGGCAAATGTTTAGCCCAATCCTACCTACAGTTGCGGCACAGCACCGGACTCTCACCGGATTTTCCCGCACAAGTTGCCGTTCACGTTTGCTCTGTTATCTTATCCCATTGGCGATCGCAGGATTGTAGGACTGAGGTAGTCGCATCGTTTTTCGTAGACCACACCCACACGCCATCAGATAAAACTCCCAGGACGCCATGGCTGAGTCAAACACGCCCACGACCGTCCGGCATCCCTGAACTACAACAACAGCACCAATCAGCCCCACGAGTGTGGAGACAGAGAATTAGTGGAAGGGCCTCCCGATTGTGGTTACGAGTCTCTCCCTCAAGGCTCGTGTACCTGACCTGATGTTCCCGCAGAGTTGCTTGTAGAGTCGCCTGCAGAGTCCAATCAAAGCATGATTATGGCGCTATGCGCTCACGATGTAACACGCGTTTTGTAGGACACCCCGCACCGTCAGGTGTCCCACAAAACGCGTTATCCTAACCTATGCGTGTAGCGCTATACCTTGCCAATCCTCCACACTGAGTTCAGTTGTCACTTGTGCTGACCCTTTCGCCTGATCTACACCATCGTCTCTCTACTCCGCTTAAGATCGGTTCCGTCACAGTCAACAGTCGGGTGTTGCAATCGCCCCTCTCTGGTGTGACCGATCGGGTGTTTCGGCGATTCGTGCGTCGCTATGCTCCCACTTCCATGATGTATACCGAAATGGTGCAGGCATCTCGCTTACAGCACGTCAAAGCCCTCCCTCAGATTATGGAAATTGATCCCGACGAGCGACCGATTAGTATTCAACTGTTTGACTGTCGGTCTGATTTTTTGGCAGAGGCCGCCCGCAGAGCCGTTGCTGAAGGGGCCGATACGATTGACATTAATATGGGATGCCCAGTCAATAAAATCACCAAAAATGGGGGTGGTTCTTCGCTGTTGCGGCAACCTGAAGTGGCGGCGGCGATCGTGCGATCGGTGGCGGCGGCAGTGCCGGTTCCTGTAACAGTCAAGACTCGCATTGGTTGGTCTGATGATGAGATTAACGCTGTCGAATTTGCCCAACGTATGCAAGACGCCGGCGCACAGATGCTCACCCTGCACGCACGAACTCGCGCCCAAGGATACACTGGCCATGCCCGTTGGGAATGGATCGCGAAGGTCAAACAAGCCCTCTCTATCCCGGTCATTGCCAACGGCGATATTTTTTCGGTGGAAGCAGCCGTCCGTTGCCTAGAAGAAACCGGGGCCGATGGCGTGATGTGTTCTCGTGGCACGCTTGGCTATCCCTTCTTGGTTGGCGAGGTGGATTACTTTTTGAAAACAGGCCAACTCAAGCCATCGCCTTCTATCCTGGAACGGCTCCAATGTGCCAGGCAGCATTTGATCGAGTTGTGGGAATACAAGGGCGATCGCGGCATCCAACAGGCCCGCAAGCATATGACTTGGTATGCCAAAGGCTTCTTTGGGGCAGCTGATCTCCGCAACCAACTGGCGGTGATTCAGTCTGTTCAGCAAGGAACCGCATTGCTCGATGCCGCGATGGAGCGCCTCGCTAGACTACCCAATCAAGGTGCAATCGATGAATCTTGCCCACCTTGAAGATGATGGTTAACATCAGTTCTGCTGAAGCGGGTTTTGGGGCACCGCGCTCG
>DVEB01000274.1 GCA_015295905.1 Synechococcales cyanobacterium M55_K2018_004 | reverse complement strand
AACGCCTTCTACATCATGAGTGCATAGTGCTTACATTAAGTCACGTGAATTCGGGATAAGCTGAAACCCTCTGAACCGGAACTGAGGTTAAATCCTGCAAATCCTTCTCCCAAATTTGGAAGTAGGGGTGGGGGAATGAGGGCAGATTAGCCCTCAGAGAATCGCCTGAGTCGTTTGTTGGGCGAGGCTGAGCCATATCAAACAAGCATTCCCACAGCATTTACTGATAACTTCGTGCTGATTGACCAAGGCGTTGACGAGCCGTGTTACCAGGCACAGCCACATCACGGGAAGGATCGTACATGCGATTGGGATTGCGATTGGGATTGCGATTACGGTCACGATCGCCGTCGCGGTCTGAGTCACATCCCCCCTGTAACGCGCAAATTGCGTACTCGTAGGCATTGGTGACACGCTGGAGGTGGTCTGTAATCCAACTGAGGCGATCGCTCAAACTATCACTAGTTGCTGCCTCTAAACCATCGCGATAGTGGTTAAGGTCAATCAAATCATCGATATCTTGTTGCGATCGCTCGCGCTGTTGTCGTTCTAGCTTGTTCAGGTAGTCTTGGATCTGTTGTTGTTTTTCCAGAGCAGTCTGTGCCCGTTCTACCCATTCCAAGTAGCGATCGCCCTGAGCGAGGTGTAGCGAAGCACGCACCGATTTGGCCGCCGAGGGGACGGCGCCACCATTCCAACTGTTGGTGGTGGAACGGTGCACAAACGTCCAACCAGTATTTTGCAGCTCAAACTGTTCGACCTGCCCCCGTTGGACAGGGTGCGGACGAATATAGCGGATAGTCCGAAATGGGTAGGCTTGCAAGTTGGGGTCACGCGGGTGGGAACGCGGTGCAATGCTGTCATCGTAAACCGTTTCGATGCGGTTTCCCTGTGGGTCTGCAATCGCAGTAATGCGTCCTAAGGGATCGCGAGTGACAGTGTATCGCTGTGGTACAGAAATCTGAATGCGTGTACGGCTGTAGCCATTGGGAATGTAGCGAATGAAGAAGCCATTTGGATGATAGGACCACCTGCCTTCTGGCACATCACGACTACCTTCGCCCCGACCGACGTTGCCTGCCAACACTGCAATCTGTTCCAGTTGCGCGTAGGATGCATTGCCTCGACTGAGGAGCGATCGCATTTCCGCCTCTGCATTCAACACCTGTCGCACCTGGGATGGCAGAGTTGCAAACAAACGACTGCGGACTTCTGGCGGAATTTGCCCCAATGCCCCTCCATTCAGACGGTTGATATCTTCGGTGGTGAGCAGTTGACGGGCGATCGCTTGCAGCTCTGGCGACAGGTCATTCATGCGGGCACGTGCCAGGATCGACCAGATCAACATTTGAATTTGACGCTGGGGAATTTGAGGATAGTCCACCGAACGTTGCAAGATGCGTTGAATCACTTCTGCACGTTTGCCCTTCATGGGGGCATAGACATAGCCATCCCCGCCTCCAGGTGCATGGGTGCCGGCGTGCAGACAATAGCTCTGAGCATCCAACTGATAAATACCAGGAGTCAAGCGGAAGGCTCCATGTTCGCCCCGCTGGAGTTGCGTCATCGGGGTGTATTGCCGGGGACGATAATCATCGAGCAACGGAATTTCTGTCTGGGCATCCGCAAGGCTGGTAGAGATGGGGGGTTCCTCTCGCAGCAGTTGGTCTAAGCCTGGCACTGGGGGAATGGGAACCTCCGTCGGCAATCCAGGGATGCGGGGAATCGGGAGGCGAAATTGCGCCAAGATGGGGGAAGGAGTCAGCAGCAATAAGCCAGCCAGAATCAGATGTCGCACAGTTGTTTGAACTCCTCAACGGTTGGGGTGAATGAAGGGGAGCAGTCATACTGCTCCTCAGTTCATCCCTATTAAACCCAAAACCGGATGAAAACATTACCCAACCGGGTGAACACCGCAAACGTTGAAGACGCAACCATTGCATGATCTAACGTCAATTCGGGAAAAGCAAGGGTTTTGGGGCACCGCGCCGTGCCCCAAAACTCTCTGAACCAGAGGGCAGCTGACGCTGGTAGTGGGCGGTTAAGCCGAACGTCCAAAGGCGCGTTTGACGCCAGGTGTCAAGAAATAGTAAATGATAATGCTGCTGATGATGAGTTGAAAGAGTGAGCCAGCCGCATCAGCGGGCCTGGAAATCAACGAGGAGAGATTGGTGAAAACATTAATTCCCTGAAGAATCAGTGTGGCTAGCCAGGCCCAGCCCTTGAGCTTGAACAGGCCAAACGCTATTAGAAAAGCGATCGCTGCAAAGACGAGAAGCATTGTTCCCAAAATTGGGAGGAAGGCTGAGGTTACCGGAATTTCAGGGTTCTGTTGAGCCATCTCAGCAAGGATAGTGTTGCCTGCCAAAAAAATACTCAACGCCGCCAGCAGAAGCAACACTCCCCCAAGAATTTGCAAGATAGCGACAATTGTGACCCCAATTGGCCTGCTGATCGGCTGATTCATTAGAAACCTCACGGGTGAATGTATAGCGTTTCCCCTGAAACTATCACACTTTATTTAAAATTCTTCCTAATCAATCGATTTACTTAATTTTTTGAATGTTTTTTGTGTAACATTGCTCTTTTGCAGAGTAACGTTAGTTCTGACTGTAAAAAATGATTGCAAAAGTGTCATCAACAGTTCAAAAATCATCGACGTTTCATTCTATGATTGCAAATTCGTAATCGCAAATGTGATCGTATATTTGCTATTTCATCCAGGATGCTGGTCATGTGCATCATCAATTTATTCTTGGAATGTCACCTATCTCCTTAGCATTGCAAACCCCTCTCTGAGAGAGCGCTTCATAACACAATTGATAACAATGAGTCTAAGATTCAGTCAGTGATGACTATGTCGCTACGCCCTGTACAAACCTTGAGTTGGGCTAGCAGGAAAACTTGCCAGCCCTAACGCTCTGTTTCTGACCTTAAATAACTCGGTCGAGCTTGTTGAGTTTGTTGCAAAATTGCCTCCAGATCATGCCATCGACTTTGCTCAATCAAGCCAATCACGTGGTCGCACACTTGCCGATATACCTTCAAACTTTCTAGCAACGCTGTCTGGTTATATTTCGCCATCATCACCCCCAGTTCGGGGTTGCCCCCCCCCACTCGACTAGTATCTCGAAACCCAGAGCTTGCCAACTGTTGTGCGAGTTCCAAAACGATGGGATCTGATTCCTGAAGACAGGCCTTCATTAAACTGGCACTGACCATCACGGGTAGATGCGAGATCCAAGCAACTGCCCGATCGTGGACTGCGGGTTGGCACTGGTAGAGCGTAGCCTGGAGCGATCGCACCATGTCACCTACAACGGCGATCGCCTCTGCTGACGTTGATGCCACCGGAGTCAGAACATAGGGACGATTGACAAACAATCCTGCCAAAGCAGCCTCCAGGCCACTCTCCGCCGTACCGGCCATCGGATGGCCACCAACAAAATTTCGCCATAGGGGAGCGATCGCCTCCACCACTGGCTGCTTGACTGAACCCACATCTGTCAAAATTGCACTGTCCTTCAGGTGGGGCACCAACTCCCGCACGGTGGCCTCCATCACGCCCAAGGGGGTACAGAGGAATACGACATCCGCCCCAGCAAGGCTTGCCAAATCCGGACTCGCCTCATCTACCATGCCACGAGCGATCGCTAACTCACAGGTCTCTACCCGGCGCCCTACGCCCACGACCCGATGACCTAGCGATCGCAGATCGATCGCCAGCGATCCCCCAATCAACCCTAGTCCAACAATCCCAACTTCCATGCTGCTGTCCGCTGCTGCCAACTCTCTGGCAGTCTAACTGATTTCAGATTTGCGATTTTATACCAATTCTTCAAACTCCTACGACAGATCCTACAGATCCTATAGAACGTGAAGTCCGGATAAACTGAAATCCATAATTTTCGTGCGCGACGCGCACAGAACATCACGGGTTTTGGGGCATCGCGCTGGGCGCGGTGCCCCAAAACCCTCTTAACCAGAACTAATGGTATGGAAGGGAGAGACAGAGCCTCCTAGGAGGGACAACTCCCCTGCACCTTGGGCTCGCGATAGCCACGGCTACAGCTATAGATTTCGGCCACACCGCTGCATCCAGCGCCCCCAATCCCAGCGCTCACCCACTCTCTCACACCCCCGACAGCAACAGCCATCACAAAGTAGTCCTATCGTTTATGCCACAATGAAGGTCGTGAGTGCTAAATCCTTGGCTTGTGATTGAAGCAGAAGTTCACCAACAGCTACGGGCGTTCCTGCGAGAGCAGGGCGAGCCTTACTGGCCGCACCATTTGACCATGGCGCGGCTTGTGGCGCGCGCCTTACGACTAGGGCGCAGTGCTCTGATCCAGGCGGGTGCACCTTCGGGCTACCATGGACGCTATCGCCTCAGCTATGTGATGCCTGCGCTGTTGTGGCAGGGGCCAACAATCCTAGTCACACCTGAGGCTGTGCAGCAGCGTCTGCTCATGGTCGAAATTCCTCGCTTACGCCAATGGATTCCTCATCAGAAACCGATCCGAACGGGCGATCGCTTTCCCCATCAAGGGTTTGACGGTCTGCTGCTGACCACTCCAGAGTCTTGGTTGAGCGATCGCCTCAAGGCTGAAGGTCGCTTTCCTGAGCAGATCCCCACCATCCTAGATGGGGCCGATGACCTAGAAGATTGGACTCGCCAGATCCTCACCCTGCCAATTTCGACTCAAGACTGGGAAGCCCTCACCTTGGCTTGTCCTGATTTTTCTGAGGAAATTCTGGATACACGGGTGCAACTGACTCGCACTATCTTTCAACACCCGGTCAATCCCTACGACTGTTATCTGCTCGAGCAGCAAGAACAGGAGCTTTTGCTGAAGTTGCGATCGCGCCTATTGGGGGATCAGGACATTGCAGCCGAACGCCTCCCCCCTCCTTGGCAGCAACTCTGGGAACGCTTGCAGCAGAATAATCAGATGATCTGGGCTACAGTCAACCGGCGGATGGGGCAGTTCTCTATCCACTGTGCCCCAGCAGAGGTAAGTTCTGTGCTGTCTCCAACCTGGGATCAGCAGCCTGTCGTGCTGGTGGGAGGAGCACTAGAATTGGAGACCGAAGCTCCTCTCTATCGCGATCGCTTGGGGTTGGGAGAAATGACCTGCGTCAAGTTTTCCCCCGATCGCCAGAGTGAGTTGGTGCAACTCTACTTGCCTGAAGGATTGCCCCTGCCCAACACCCCCCACTTCCAAGCAGCCTTGATGCAAGAGTTGCGATCGCTGCTGATAGCCAACACAGCTCGCCAAGGCTTGACGGTGATCCTAGTGGGGGATGTGCCGTTGAAAGCTCAGGTAGGGGCGATTCTGGCGGCGGAATATGGGTCGCGGGTGCAGGTCGAAAAGACTTGCCTGGACGACCATGGCATTCTGATTACAGGCTGGGAGTTTTGGCGACAAAACCAGGCCGTGATCCCCGCACCTGCGCTTCTGGTCATCACCACACTGCCTATTCCTTCGCTCGAAAATCCTCTGGTGGCCAGTCGGGTCGCCTACTACAAGCAACAACGACAGGACTGGTTTCGGCTGTATCTGCTGCCAACAGCGCTGAGTGAACTGCAACGGGCGATCGCCCCCGTGCGCGAGTCTCAGGGGGTAGTTGCCCTGCTTGATAACCGTGTCAACAACCGCAGTTATGGCCAGCAAGTACTCGCCGCCCTCAATCCCCTCGCTCGCATTAATTATGTTGATGCGAGTCTGTTCACCCACTTCGACTGCTCCCTTATGGACTAGCACCCAGCAATGTTCATACTGAGAATTGCTGACTACGGCGCTACGTGCATCGGTTAGGACACAGCTTTTTGTGGGAAATCCCGCACAGGGGGGGCCACAAAAAGCTGCTGACATCATGAGCGCGTAGCGCCATAGTCCCCTCAGGCCGGGATCGCTGGTGCCTTCTGATGCTCCAATTCGGTGCGATATGATTGACTAGAGCAATTTTGATTCACTCCAAGGCAGTGGTGAGAAACAATGGGCGATTCAAAGCGACGCAAGGAAACCTTAGGCGAAAAGTATGGTCAAGAAGGCAACGTGATGCCCTGGTTGCCGATTAAAAAAAGTCAAGCACAACAGTTTGTGACCTGGAGTACTCGCGGTGCCTGGATCGGGATTGGGCTGTTGGTTGCTTATTGGGTGATCGTTCGTTTTGTTGGGCCTAGCTTTGGCTGGTGGCAAATTACTGGCTAAGACGCTCACTCTCAATTCAGGGGCTTCAGCCTCTCCTGAATTGGCATGACACTACTAGACTGCCTGCATCAAGGCCAACTCGAGGGCAGGAGTCGTTACGCAGCAGCGCCGTATAGCGCTACACGCATAGGTTAGGGCAACGCGTGTTATGGGCAACCCCGTGCAGCAGAGTTTCCCATAACACGCGTTTGACATCATGAGCACATAGCGCCATACAACGACTCACGCTGGTCATCTTTTGTTTCAAAAAGTATCAATTTTTAGCAATTTTTAGTGTTACTGACGATCTCTGCCTGAATTGGCTAACTGCCGTTTGAGGTGCGCCATAGGTCGCTCAACACGCCTTAAGTGACAGGTTGTTGCCGACTATGAGACATCCCTCCCGATCACGTCAAAGATAAAGGGGGGTAGCAATTGGAAGTGCGGTTTCCTCATCGAACAACGTCATCCCATTTTGTTTTGGCGATCGCACGTTTGCATTGACTTTTGTGACATCATCCTGTGTTCTTAAAACAAAAGATTGCGTTAGTATGATTTTTTTGGGAAAGTTTGGGTATCTTTTAAGCAACTTTCCCTGTCAGGAAAGTTGCCTCAATTGATTTCTTGCTCGCTGCAACGCTATTCACTTCTATCGATTCGAATCATTTTCATCGCCTCGAACTGCCGCACAATTCTAGTCACGCCTAGGCCCAACTTCACGCTCCCCTGAGAGTCAGCAGGGATGTGTCTCAAAGATCGATCGGGTGAGTTGGAACATTAAAGTCTTCTGGGGTTCTGTCGCCAACTTTCTGGAGTTGGCTGGTGTTGAGATGAATGAGTCAGTAACTCGTCATTTTTCTTCCAAGTTTGCATAATCTCTGATGAGGACGAAATGATGGGGATGGAATATGGTATCGACCGAGACAGAATAATTCCTGTTTGAGAGTAAAAGGGTTAGGGTGCGTGTCAGTTGAATCAAAATCTTAAAAAAAGATAAAGAGGTTTAGAATTGAGATCGATGATCGGAGAGCCAGCATGTTTATTCGACTTGCAGAACAACATCGACAGTTAGTGCAGGATCTGGTGATGAATCTCCAGGCCCTGGCAACCGTGTTGGAGCGGCGTGGCTATCTGGCATCCTGCTATACCTGCGGGGGGCAGATGAACAGTGCTTCATTCATGGTCAGCTTGGGAGAAAATCACCTGATTCGGTTTCTTGTTTCGGACTATGGGATTACCTGGACGGAAATGCGGGATGACCGTGAGCTGATGAAGCTAGAAGGGGCAGAAGCCATCAGCCAACTTCAAGAACTTGAAAACCTAGTGAAGTTTCAAATTAAACCCAGCGAGTATCGTCCTGTTGTGGTGCAAGCATCGGAGGAAGTCGCTTAGGGCCGTAGTGCTTTGCTGTGGAAGTCGAAGCAAAGAACAGACTGCTGCGGTCACAATCTAGATCCCCGCATCGTTGAGGGGTGGGGCTAGGCTAGATCGCTGAATTTTGGCCAGTCTAGGGTCAGGGCTTGTAGTTCTTCTCCTGCGGAGGAACAGGATGATTGAACAGCAATCTGGGGAGACTGATCTCAACACTCTACTGATGCAATCAAGTTCCAAGCTTCAGGTGGGAAGAGCAATCAGGTGTGAAAAACGATGCTGTAAAACGACAGCAGAATCTCAACCACAATTAGAATGACGACGTACCATTCCACCCTCAGGGTGCTGTTGTGTTGCAGTAGGTCTAGCACAGTCTCGGCGGTACTAGAAATCAGATAGAGTTTACGTTCTAACGTCTGGTGGCGTTCTCGAATTTCGTACTCATTTTCGAGGCGCAGGTAAAGCCGCTCCAACATGGGCGCATCCCACAGCAGTTCCGGCTTGTCGATGATCTCGACTCGGCCCACAATCTTATGACGAATGGTGAGTGTTGTGCCAAGCTGTCGCAGCAGCTCCTTGCCCCAGCGCTCATTTTTGGTCGTGCGTTGTAAGCCTTCTGCAAAGGGTTCGATTTGGTCAAACACGCCAGCGGTGCCCTTCTCGTACTGAGCCAGTACTACGCTCTTGGCTAGCACATCCGCAACAATCTGCACTGACTCAATGCTAAAGTCCTGCAAACGCACCAACCCATTTTCAGCCTGCCACGCCCCAGCAGGATCTAGTTTTAAGGTGGCATCCTCTGTCTCGGGTGAGTCAAAAGGCTCAATCACCAGGGGTTTGAGGTATGTTAAAAACGATGCTTCTTCAACCGGGCCAAGGCCAAATAACACGACAGCTCCATACTTAAAAAGCACCGCGCAGCCACACTCCCCTGCGGCAACGACAAGGGGTTGCTTGGCAAGGGTCTCAGTGGTTTCTAGAGCTTTTAGATCTAGCCGTTCACCCAAAAACAGGGCACGGACTTTAACAATATCTTTTCCTGCAAAGAGTTGTTTCTGCATAGGGCTTACATCGAGTAGGACTTGCGGTTTAGTCAGGCTGCAAGGGAAACTACTCGCTCTTCTGTTGTTGAGCCAGGACTAACCAGGGGGAGAGGTCAACGCTCCAAACCTGGCGATCGCATCCTGCCTTCAACACAACACTGAACCTCAGTTTCTGCAACGATTCGGCAGACAAAAAAGTCATCTTCTATTCAACCTAAGCAAATCGCCCAAGCTGAACATCTTGTCTGTCATCCGCAAGTCTGCTACCCGCAAGTCTGTCACCCACAGAGTGCTTAGACAGGCATAAAACCAGTAGTTCGCCCAGCAAGCTCGGCTTGGTGGATCACTTGGCATGAGTATCACCATTTCCCCACTCTCCTCTTGTCTTCGTCCCTGCTTTCCCAAGTGGGAGAGCAGCGCAGCCGAATCGAGCGTGCACGGAAACACCAATACATCAAGCAAATGACCCACCCATCAGTCAACATTGACGGCTAGTGGGAGGTGCAATACGCCCGCCCTTACTACCCTGACACAGTTGATCTGCTGAACCACTGACCCGTAATAAAGATGACTTGCCTTGAGAGCAAAAATCTCAGAACCGAATATTCTTAGCCTTAGTTTAACTTACACACGAGCGATGACGGGACGGATGAGCTGAGACTTCGGCCTCCATTGCATCCACTTCATTTATCCTGGGATCGATTGATACATCCTGGCTTCTGGGTGTACTGGCAGACCTTTTTCCAGAGGATGGCCCTAGTGCCCGGTGGCCCTACGGTAAACAGAACGCGATCGCCTGTTACTCCGGCTGCAACAATTTTTACGCCACACACAGGGCAGGTTTGAATTCCAGCTTCGGGCATTTGTTTCTCCTGATATCGTAGTCTTTCCGTTGTACGATGAACTCCTGAAAAAACCAAGACTACCCCTTGTAGCCCTTAAAGCGTTAGTGACAACAAAGAATTGCCGAGAGAAGTGGCAGGTGTGTCTCTATGCAGGAGGTCGCCCCTCTACCCCCAGCCTCAGCGACCTGAAGTGGCGATCGCTAGGGTGTGTGGACCGGTCGAATTTTCATTACCCATAGGGTAATGATAGTGTTGAGCAGCCTCTATCAGCAGTCAAGCAATGAGTGTTGAGCAAAAGTTAGGATACTTCTTTTTCGACAAGCAAATTTTGAACCGGGCGCTGACCCGCAAAGCCTATGCTCTAGAAAGGAGGCAACAAAACGAAGTCTGCGAAGACCAGGAAATTTATCGGACCCTGGGAGATTCAGTGTTGAAGACGGTGCTGGTAGAATTTCTCATTCGTGCGGGAGCCAGCACTCGCCAGGAGATTACAGTTAAAAAAATTGAATTGGAGCGGGAAGAAAAACTTGCCGCCATTGGTCGTCGCTTGGGACTAGGAGACTTCATTCGACTTGGTACAGGAGAACGCAAACAAAACGCAGGAGAGCAACCCTACGTCCTGGCAGAAACGGTAGAAGCATTGATCGGTGGCATCTATCTGGATGGAGGATTTGGTGCGGCACGTCAAACGGTTAAGACTCTATATCATGATGATTTCCCCGAACTCTAGTGGTTTTCTACCGCGTCCAGTCCAAGTGGGCAGAACGCAATAGATCTGGCCTGGGGACTCATTTCCCTGATTGCGCTGCGAGACGTGATTACAGAGCGCGTCTCGCAGCGCTGATGTTTTTTGAGGCCAAAACTCAAGATGGATTGACTTGAACTATGGCGCTACGCGCTCATGATGTAAAACGCGTGTTGCGGGAAATCCGGCACAGCGGGGGGGCTCACAAGAAGCGTTGGTTTAACCTATGCGTGTAGCGCGATCAAAAGCATTGCCCAGCAATGGGGGGGTGGATGCGATTGCGCACCATGTGTCCAACATCTAGTAACGAAACGTGAGGGATTGTGAAGAAGGGTGTCATTTCTCGCAGAGGCTTGATAGCCCTGGAAGAGCCGTCAAGCAGCCCCGCCTACCCCAAAACCCACCTCATTCGAACTGAGCTTAAGACTAGTCGGCTTTTCCTCAAAAATGTCGCCGCCGACCTAGGCCACTGGTTGAAGACTACCGAGATTTTACGGAAGCTTTACTTCTCGCTGATGTTGTTCTGACAGAGTTTACGGACTAGGACTTGAGCCAGAATTTTAGAATGGCTAAAATCGGACTGATAGTAGGCTTGAATCTTGTCCAAGGCCGTGGGTTCTCAGGACAGATCCTCCCGGAACAGATCTTCCCAGGACAGATCAATCAACGCAGTGGTCACAAGGGCTGTCTGCCCTCACAGTGTTATCTGCCTGGCTGTGACTGGTGCCATCGCACGTCCCAACGGGTTCGATGACTCCTATCGCTGGCCTGAAATCCAGGTTATTTGACTTTACTAAATACTTTTTTAACGAACTGCTTGTGCACACTCAAAAACCTCAAAAGATTGACCTTACCGATGAGTATCCTTGCCCATGTCGGCGGCGAGGGCGGCTCATCCCAATTGCACTCACCGATGCCTTTGGCTGTAACCGCTGTCAACAGATCTTTGTTGTGCAGGATAATGGCTATGCCATTGAGCAACTGTCGACCAACTACCCCTATAAACGGGCGTGGCGATGGTCTGGGCACCAGTGGGTCGTGATTACTCCCTCGTTCGGTAAGGGATACGTTCCCCTGACGCTGGTTGTGATCTTTGGGCTAGTCTTCCTGCTCTTGGTCACGATGCTCCAGTCGCCCATCAGTGCCAGCGTCGCCTTCCGGGTGATCACTGCTTTCGGCCTTTCCATGATGCTGGTCTTTATGCTCTGGCTGGCTTGCAGACGTTAGTCCTGTTCGTCTAACCGTAGGGGTATTTTGGATTCTTTGCCAAATTTAACTGAAATTGTCCATAATGCACGGCGTGCAGCAACTGCCCTAGAAGACACCCGTGGCATTGACCGCAGCCATGCCTTACTACGGATGGCGGAAGCGTTGAAGCGTGATCAGGATAACATCTTAGAGGCCAATACGCTCGACCTAGAAGCCAGCCGTGAGATGGCAATTCCTGATCTGATCCTGGACTGGTTGAAGCTTACTCCAGAACGCCTGCTGGGAGCAGCTCGCTTGTTGGAACGATTGTCGGAACTAACTGACCCAACCCGGCAAATCCTTCATACTCCTTACCAAGTTGAGCAGGGGCAGACTTACTGCCAGTTGATGCCCTTGGGGGTGATTGCTCTAATCTATGAGGCGTTCCCAGAACTAGCGGCGATCGCTGCTGGGCTATGCATCCGTACGGGCAATAGTCTAATCCTGAAGGGCGGCAGTGAGGCCAGCAACTCTAACCGGGCGATCGCGGAGACCCTAAAGAATGCGATCGCCTCCGCGGGGTTTCCGGCATACTGTCTGGGGTTGATCCCGGCTGACCAAGGTGAGTTGACCCGCGAACTGGTGACGCAGGATGCCTGGATCAACTTGGTGATCCCTTACGGTCGTGCTAGTTTGGTGCAACAGGTGGTGCGGCAGGCCACGGTGCCAGTGCTGCGGACGGCTTTGGGAAACTGTTACTTGTATTGGTCGCCCTCTGGTGAGTTGGAGACTGCCTGTTGGATGATTCTTGACAGTCACCAGAGCGAACCCGATCCGGTGAATGCGATCGAAAAGGTTCTGATCCACCGTGACTTTGACGAGGGCGCTTTGCACGTACTATGGCGCAACCTGCGCGAGAAAGGCTTTCACCTGCGGGGCGATGCTGACCTAGTGATGGAATACCCTGACTTGGTGCTGGCTGCGGAGGAAGACTGGGGCCGGCCTTACCTCAACCGCAATATTGCCTTCAAAATTGTAGACAGCCTGGAGGAGGCGATCGCCTGGATTAACTGCCACAGCAGCGGTCATGCCGACTGTCTAGTGACAGATTCCTACCCAGAGAGCCGTCGCTTTGCTCAGCGCATCAACAGCGCAACGGTTTATATCAACACATCCCCTCGGTTCTACCGCAATCCGCAACGGGGGAGCCCGATTGCCTTGGGCATGTCGAACCAAAAAGGGCACCGTCGCGGCATTATTACTCTGGAGTCCTTAACAACACTGAAGTATGTTGTGCAAGGTCTAGGGAACTGATTTCGTGTAGTCTGTAATACATGCTACATTTGCGCTTCTTCTTCTAGAGTGAAGTTGTCAGAGTTCCAGGATGCGTATTCTCCCATGCAGAAATTCAGTGCTGCTGCTGCCCTTCGTACCCGTCGCCAGTTTCTTCAGGTGACAGGAGCCGCACTGACAGGGATGGCCCTTTCGAGCTGCCGCCGCCGCTTTAGTGATGTGCAGGGCGGACAGGCTGCGGTAGGCACGGCGGGGAGTGCCACCGATACCCTCCATGTCTACGCCTGGGCGGGCTACTTTGATGACGAGTTGCTCAATAGTTTCCGCGAAGCCACAGGCTTTCGAGTCATTGCGGATATCTTCGATTCAAATGAGACAATGCTGGCTAAAATGCAGGCGGGTGGCGGCAGTCAGTACAGCATTATTTATCCCTCCGACTACATGGTGCAGCAGATGGTTGAGATGGGGATGCTGCAACCCCTCGACAAGTCGAAGATTGAAGGGAAGGATGCGCTGCTGTCCCGCTTTGCCAACCCGGGCTACGACCCCAACAATGCTCACAGTGTGCCCGCCAACTGGGGGACTACAGGACTCATCTACAACCCCAAATTACTCTCACCTGCGCCGCAGGACTGGAATGATTTGTGGACAAACCAGCGCAAGATTTCGCGGCGACTCACCCTATTCAATGATGTGCGAGAGGTGATGGGGGCAACGTTGCGATCGCTCGGCCACTCCTACAACACCACGAACCCAGAGGAAATTGAAGCCGCTTACCAAAAACTCCTGAAACTTAAGCCTGCGATCGCCAGCTTTACCACCGATGGTTGGCGTGACCTGATCCTTTCAGGAGACTTAATGGTGGCAATGGCCTACTCATCGGATGCGATCGCCGTGATTGCGGAAAGCCCTGACCTGAAGTATGTGATTCCCGCCAGCGGCTCCTCCCTCTGGGTAGACACAATGGCTATTCCCAAAACAGCCCCCAATCCCGAAGCTGCCTACGCCTGGATTAACTTCATGCTGTCTCCCGAAAATGCCGCCAAGACCTCAGAACGTCTGAAACTGGCAACGGCGGTGAAAGCTGCGATCGATCTACTCCCGGCTGCACTGCGGAATGACCCCAGCCTTTTTCCCACAGAAGCCATTATCAACAAGTGTGAAGGCATTGCTCCAGTTGGGGATGCAGCCGAGCTGTATGACCGCTACTGGACACAGTTAACTAGTCTGTAACTGTCTGTAACTGGTTTAATCTCAGCCTGTCACTTGTGCGCTCGTCGCTCATGTGAATTGAGGATACGCTGAAACCCTTGATGTGTTGTGCGCGTTGTACGCAGAATATCAAGGGCGCTGGGGCATCACGCCCGGCGCAGTGCCCCAAAACCCGTTTAACCCGAACTGACGTTATTGACGAAAATGGGATGCTCCCCGTGGTGCCACCCCAATCAATCTTTGAAAATTCTAAAAAAGGCGCGATAGTGAATCGCTCAGTGCGATTCTGACGAAAACAAACCCTCGCTTGAGCTTTGAACAAACGTTGATCAAAGGTATTCGGCTATCTTTGATGTTGTGCGGTGACACACAGCATTACCACAGCGCTTTGCGTTGAGATAAAAGATAACGTCAAAGGTCTTGTTGAAAGCGGTGCTCGGCGCGGCTCTCAACAAAGATTTTGTACCTCATACTGACTCCGTCGGTTATTGAGTCGGTTTGTTGTGATGTAAAACGTGTGCACAGCGCACGTTTTACATCACAACAAACTGCTACGTTACAAACGGATTTCGTATCATGCGGCTGAAAAGCACGGTATCCAAATCAAGGCTTGCAGGTGCTGTAAACATTGGTTAATCCCCAAAGTTTAGGAGAGCCAATAGTTGACGCTTGGGTCAGTCACAACTGTTTACAACTGGTCTGAACAGATTCCTAGGGCAGTCGTTGCAACGCAAACATTCCCCTTAGGGACATTACTAAACTAAGGAGTATTGTCAGTCATGTATTTTAACGGCAGTCAAGGCAACGGCTGTTGACTCAAGGTCAGGCAGAACCGAGGAGTTGTTGAGGGCAGTTCGAATTCAGGGCGATTAGAATTTGATGCTGCTATAGTAGAGTCAATTTCTAAAAGGCATCCCGAAAAGCCTTGCTTGGACGGAGTGCAGACCTGTATTTCTGGATTCCTAGTCGATTAGCCCTAGATCCCTTTCAGCTTTACTGTCAGCATTTATCGTCTGTTTCTATTAGCTCTGGTTACGATCTAAGCGGAATCCAAGCAGCAGTAAGGCTAGCCTGATCATTGTTACTTACCCACGTATTGACCTTCAGATTGATTGTCTAGACTTTAAATTCATCCATTGATTCTGTAATCAGGAAGACAACGACGTAGAAGAATTCGGTTACGGTGAACAAGTGAACAAGCCGCTTAAATCCTCGCAGAGATTAATCAATCCTGAGCCTCAGCATTGCCAGATTTTGTTAACAAACTTTAGCCCTTGAGAGATTAGGAAACCCTTTCAACTATGAACATGGAATTCAATACTGATATGGGGACAACGCAGGACGCATCATGGATGGATGCATCGATGATGATTCCCTTGGAACTTCAAGATCCAGATGCTTTTCTGGATCACCTCGAAACGGTTGTGGATCAAGAGTCGCAGGGCAAGACTCCCTATCAGAATGAATTGGAATTGTTGGGTGAATTTGCTCCCGACCTTCCTGACCAAGCAGAAGAAAGGAGACGTAATGAACCGTTGCTGGAAGATGAGCCGTTGCTAGAAGAGATGGGCGAGGCAGACGAGGAGAGCGACGGTGAAGCGGTCCTGCGATCGCCCATCTCTAGTTATGAAAAGTCAGGCAGCGATGATGCGGTGGGGGCTTTCTTCAAGGAAATGGCTCGCTATCCCCTCCTGAAGCCTAGCGAGGAGGTTGAGTTGGCGCGGCAAGTTAAGTTTCTGGCTCAGGTAGAAGAACTGCGCGATCGCCTGACTCAGCAGATGGGGCGCTCTCCCACTAAAGCAGAGGTCGCTGCTGAGCTTGGCTTAACCGAGCGGCAGTTGGAGCAGCGGCTCTACTGGAGCCGTACAGCCAAGCGTAAAATGATCCGCTCGAACCTGCGGTTGGTGGTTTCCATCGCAAAACGCTACCTCAACCGGGGTGTGCCGTTCCTAGACCTGATCCAAGAGGGAGCACTGGGGCTGAACCGCGCTACCGAAAAGTTTGACCCCGACAAGGGCTACAAGTTTTCCACCTACGCCTATTGGTGGATCCGTCAGGGGATCACCCGGACAATTGCCAACGATGCCCGCACCATTCGTCTGCCCATCCACATTGTTGAAAAGCTCAACAAGCTCAAGAAAGCCCACCGAGAATTGCGGCGGGAGTTGAACCGCAACCCTAGCGAGGCAGAACTCGCCGCTGCCCTCGAAATCCCACCTGACCAACTGCGAACGCTGCAACAGGTGCGGCGTCGCTCTCTCTCGCTCAACCACCGAGTTGGCAAGGGTGAAGACACAGAACTGATGGAACTGCTGGAGGACAACAATACGCGATCGCCCGAAGCGCAGATGAGTGAAGATATGATGCGGCAGGAGATCTACAGCGTTCTGGCGGATGTGCTGACCGAGCGCGAGAAGGATATCATCTTCCTGCGCTATGGGTTGGCTACCGGAGAACCCCACACTCTAGAAGAGGTGGGTGGGCTGTTTAACCTCTCCCGTGAGCGAGTGCGTCAAATTCAAACTAAGGCTATGCGTAAGTTGCGTCGTCCCCAAGTGGCGGCTCGGCTAAAAGGTTGGCTGAAGGGCTAGACCTCAAACGAGGGTGACAGAGGAGGTGGGGCAACGCCCGCTCGCCCCCGTATAGGAAACTTCGCCCCACCCCCTTCCATCGGCTCTGGCGTGAGAGTTTGCAGCATGACTATCAATGCCTGTTTGGGTTAAGAGAGTTTTGGGTCATCCCGAATTCACGTCGTTTTACATCATGAGCGCGTAGCGCCATAATATTAAAGTGCATTAAGAAATATTAAACAGATGCTATGGGGCCTTCTTTAACCCCTGTTCAGAGTAAGCATTCCAACTCACAGGATGTGGTCGTGATTGGGGCCGGTATTGGTGGGCTCACCGCAGCTGCTCTGTTGGCGCACCGGGGGTACTGTGTACGGGTATATGACCAAGCGATCGCTCCCGGTGGTTGTGCTTCGACCTTTCAGCGACGAGGTTTCACCTTCGATGTGGGGGCAACCCAGGTGGCGGGGTTAGAGCCGGGGGGTATTCACTACCGCATCTTTCGTGAATTAGAGATTGAACCACCTGCTGCTACACCGATTGACCAAGCTTGTGCTGTTTACTTGCCAGGGGAGACTACCCCGATCCGCGTCTGGCGCGACCCGCAACGCTGGAAAGCGGAGCGTCAACGACAGTTCCCCGGCAGTGAACCCTTCTGGCAGTTGTTAAATGATTTGTTTCGTTGCAGTTGGGCGTTTCAGGCGCGTGACCCCGTCTTACCACCACGCAATCTATGGGATCTGCTGCAACTGACCCAGGCCGTGCGTCCGGGGACGCTGTTGACCCTGCCGCACACGTTTTCGACCGTAGGACAGGTGTTGCGCTGGTATGGCTTGGGGCATGACCAGCGCCTTCGCACGTTTTTGGATCTGCAATTAAAGTTGTATTCTCAGGTGGATGCAGAGGAAACGGCTCTGCTCTATGCGGCCACAGCCTTGAGTGTGGCCCAGGAACCGCAGGGATTGTTTCACCTCCAGGGCAGTATGCAGGCCTTGAGCGATCGCCTTGTGGCTGCCTTACAGCGAGACGGCGGTGAACTAAAGCTGCGCCACACCGTGGAACGAGTGTTTGTGGAAAAGGGACGGGCGGTTGCTGTTCGAGTCCGTCATCAAAAAACAGGGGAAACCTGGATAGATCGGGCAGATCACATCATTGCCAATGTTACGGCTCAAAACCTTGTGCAACTGTTGGCAGATCAGGCACCCCAGGGATACTCGCGTCGGGTGGAGAAACTGCCCCCTGCCTCTGGTGCTTTTGTGATTTATCTGGGTGTGGATGAGGCTGCTATCCCAGCCAACTGCCCGCCCCACCTCCAGTTCCTCTACGATTATGATGGCCCTATTGGGGAAAATAATTCCCTTTTCGTCTCGGTTAGTCATCCTGGGGATGGCCGGGCTCCCGCAGGTAAGGCAACCGTGATTGCCTCTTCTTTCACCAACGTCAACGCTTGGTGGCACTGTGCTGACTACAGAGCCATGAAGGAACGGTACACCCAGGAGGCGATCGCCAAACTCTCGACCTTTTTCCACCTTACCCCTACCACCATCCTGCATCAGGAAGCCGCAACGCCCCGCACGTTTGCGAAATATACAGGGCGCGATCGCGGCATTGTCGGTGGTGTGGGGCAACGAGTGTCTACTTTTGGCCCCTTTGGGTTGGCGACTCGCACTCCCATTCCTCACCTGTGGTTGGTGGGCGATTCAACCCATCCCGGCGAGGGAACGGCAGGTGTGAGCTACTCAGCCTTAACAGTGGTGAAGCAGATTGAGGCTACTTAGACTTGCGGGTAAGTCTCACTACTCGATGCGAACTATGGAGCTACGCGCTCATGATGTAAAGCGCTTGTTGGGGGAAACTCCACGCAGCGGGGGGGGGCCACAGCAAGTGTTGTCCTAACCTATGCGTGTAGCGCCATAGCACT
>DVEB01000101.1 GCA_015295905.1 Synechococcales cyanobacterium M55_K2018_004 | reverse complement strand
GCGCTACGCACGTTTTACACCACGACAAACTGCTACTTTACAGACGGATTCTGTATGACTGTATGACTTTAGAGTTAAGGGATTGAGTGGTGTGGCCACAGGCCACGCCACTGCAAGCAGCGATATAGAGATGCACATCGGCTTAAACCGAAGTGGGCGTAGACACCATCTTTTCCAGCATTAGCTTAGAGCGCTTCACCATCTCCGGCACTGGCACTGGGTAATTGCCAGTGAAGCAGGCCGAGCAAAAGCTGTCAGAACTCTGGTGAGTGGTCAGCATCATGCCTTCCCAAGTGAGGTAGGCAAGAGAATCGACCTCAATTTGCTGAGCAATCTCGTCAACGGACTTAGTAGCAGCAATGAGCTGATCTTGGCTATCGGTGTCGATGCCGTAGAAGCAGGGATGGGTGACGGGTGGCGAGGAGATGCGCATATGCACCTCCGTTGCTCCGGCAGCACGCAAAGCCCGAACAATCTTGCGGCTGGTTGTGCCCCGCACGATAGAGTCGTCCACAATCAAAATACGCTTACCTGCCAGCACATCTTTGAGGGGGTTGAGCTTCATGCGAATGCCTGATTCTCGCATACTTTGAGTTGGCTGGATGAAGGTACGTCCAACGTAGCGGTTCTTGATCAACCCCTCGGCAAAGGGAATCCCCGACTGTTGGGAAAACCCGATTGCAGCAGGAATCCCCGAATCGGGGACGCCCATGACCAAATCCACATCGGCGGGAGATTCGATCGCCAGTTGCCGCCCCAACCGCATCCGATAGGTATAGAGGCTTTCCTCATTCATCACACTATCGGGGCGAGCAAAATAGATCATCTCAAAGATGCAGAGTTTACGCTCTTGCTGAGGTGCCCAGTGAAAAGATGCCAGTCCCTCCTGGGTAATCCACACCAGCTCACCCGGTTCCACATCGCGCAGATACTCTGCGCCAATGATGTCAAGGCCACAGGTTTCTGACGCAATCACATAATGGGTAGGACTCGTGGAATCGGGGTCTGTCAGTGTGCCGATCACGAGTGGACGGATGCCGTTGGGGTCGCGGGCTGCCATCAACCCGGCGGGCGTCCCAATCGCCAGACTAAATGCCCCCTGACAGCGGTGGAAGGCGCTGATGGCTCCCTCTAGCCAGTCTTTGCCAGAGTTGACCTCCTGAGCGATCGCAAAGGCGATCATCTCTGAGTCGGTTGTGGTGATCAGTTGTGTGTTAGCCTTGAGCAGTTCTTCGCGCAGTTCGCTGGTGTTGACCAAGTTGCCGTTGTGCGCCAAGGCTAAGGAACCAAGACGAGTCTCAACCACTGCCGGTTGTGCATTGACCACCCGACTAGAACCAGTGGTGGAGTAGCGGGTATGCCCAACTGCGATTTCACCGCGTAGCTCCGTCAAAATTTGCTCGTTAAATACCTGAGAAACCAACCCCATCTCTTTGTAGAGATGCACCTTCACCTTTTGGGGATCTACCGCATCAACTCCTTCAAAAGTCGCAATCCCAGCAGATTCCTGACCTCGGTGTTGCAAGGCATACAGCCCAAAGTAGGTGAGTTTTGCCACATCTTCTCCTGGCGCAAAGACGCCAAAGACGCCACACGCTTCTTCGGGTTTATCGGGGTGGCAGTCGGGCTGCGAAAGCACTACGGCTTCCGTCGCGGTGAGTTCTGCGTCAAAGCAAGAAGGCTCTCCAAGATTGGGCATCATGGGTTGTGTAGCTCCGATAGATGGATAGATGGCAGCAGTGGGTGAGTTAAGCAGGGAGTGCTGGGGCAGTGGGGCAACTTTGGTGAGGCACTGAGTCTGGTGGGCAGTTGGGGGCTGTTAAGAGCAAGCGATCGCTCTATTAAGATTTCCGAACCAACATTGCTGAAACGTTAATAACTCCTTAATCATCGCACACCTCTACCCTAGCGGGTGTGAGCAGCGATTTGAAAAGTCCTGTCAAGAGTTGGGGGCAACCAACCCTTAGGAAACGACCGAGCCGGGCAAGCCTTACCCAGCCAACCGCCGTTCGATGGCCATGCCCCACCGATCGCCCGCCACGGCTAAGGCCGTCTCGATCACAGGCGTGCCACTCACGCAGATCTGGATGGGGGTTTCAGACGTGCCCACTTCTCCTAGAAACTGCCAATCGTCCCCAAGGGTTTCCTTTAAGTAAGTTTCCCAGGCTTGACCCTGTTCAGGCGCGACCGAAACTAAGATGCGAGCGCCCCCTTCGCCAAACAGCAAAGTGTCTAGGCGTTCTTGGAGGGTGGGCAAGTGCACCGAGGCACCACGATTGCCACTGATGCAAGACTCAGCTAGGGCGATCGCCAGTCCTCCCTCCGCACAGTCGTGGGCTGATCGAATCCATCCGGCTTGAATGCCATGCCGACAGGCAGCCTGGACTCGGCGTTCCCGCTCAAAGTCTACGATGGGCGGCACACCGGCAACCGTGCTGTGGATGACGGCCAAGTATTCTGAGCCGCCTAAGGTGATGTTGTGCAGCGAACCCAGCAGGTAGATGCGATCGCCCGCTGCCACCCAGCCCTGACCCCGTACCTGGCCGATATCCTCGACAAGGCCAACCATGCCAACCACGGGCGTGGGATAAATGGGCTGTGGGTTACCCTCCGAGTCTAGGGTTTCGTTGTAGAGGGAGACATTGCCCCCCGTCACAGGGGTAGCCAATTCCCGGCAAGCCTCCGACAGTCCCCGACAGGCTTCTGCCAGTTGCCAATAACCAATGGGCTTTTCGGGGCTGCCAAAGTTGAGGTTATCGGTCACCGCCAGTGGTTCTGCCCCAACGCAACTGAGATTACGGGCAGCCTCTGCCACAGCCATCTTGGCTCCTTCGTAGGGGTGCAGATACACATAGCGGGAATTACAGTCTACAGTGGCAGCCACCCCCCGCCGAACGCTGGCTGGGTCTCCGGTTTGCCCGACTTGGGGACGCAGCCGCACCACTGCTGCATCGGCTCCACCGGGCAGCAAAACCGTGTTGTTCTGGACTTGGTGGTCATACTGACGATAGACCCACCGCTTAGAGGCGATCGTGGGACTATCGAGCAAGGTCAACAGCACCTCCTCCCAAGTCCGTGTCACACCTTGCACTGCGATACCCGTATCCGTGCAAGGCGGCAGGTCTGCCTCTGACCACTGCCAAGCTTTCTGGGCGTATGCAGGCGGTTCGGCCATGAGTTCGCGGTGGTAGATCGGCGTATTGTCGGCCAGAGCTGTGGCGGGAATTTCGGCAGCCACTTCCCCTTGAAACAAAATGCGGACGATTGGTTCCGCAATCACGCGGCCTGCCACAACCGCGTGCAGTCCCCAGCGTTCAAAAATATCAATCAATTCCTGTTCACGGCCTTGAGCGGCCACAAACAGCATCCGCTCCTGCGACTCCGAGAGCAGGTATTCGTAGGGAACCATTCCCGTTTCACGGACGGGGATTTTGTCGAGGTCAAGTTCAATCCCAACGCCGCCTTTCGCTGCCATTTCTGACGTAGAACAGGTGATTCCGGCTGCCCCCATATCTTGAGCAGCGACGACTGCCCCAGTCTTGAAGGCTTCCAGGCAAGCTTCAATCAGCGACTTTTCCAAGAAGGGATCGCCCACCTGCACAGCGGGGCGGTCATCCATCGATGCGTCACTCAACTCAGCACTAGCGAAACTGGCTCCTCCCATGCCGTCTCGTCCCGTCGTGGAACCAACGTAGAGAACCGGGTTGCCAATGCCATGTGCGCCAGACTTGACAATTTCCGGCGTTTCCATCAACCCGATCGCCATCGCATTCACCAGCGGATTGCCGGTATAGGCCGGATCAAAATAGACCTCGCCGCCCACCGTCGGCACCCCCACACAATTGCCGTAGTGAGCAATCCCAGCGACCACACCAGTAAAGATGCGACGTACCTTGGCATCACTTAGGTCGCCAAAGCGCAGAGAATTGAGGATGGCGATCGGGCGTGCCCCCATTGTAAAGATGTCGCGCAGAATGCCGCCCACCCCAGTCGCGGCTCCCTGGAACGGCTCAACGGCGGAGGGGTGATTGTGCGACTCAATCTTAAAGGCCAGGCGCAGTCCTGCGCCCATGTCCACCACGCCTGCATTCTCGCCGGGGCCGACCAGGATGCGCGCTCCTGTGGTAGGAAACTGTTTCAGTAAGGGCCGGGAGTTCTTATAGCAGCAATGCTCAGACCACATCACCCCAAACATGCCCAACTCTGCTTTATTGGGGTGCCGTCCTAGTCGCCGAACAATCTCTTCGTATTCATCGGACGTCAGCCCCTCATCTGCGATCTCTTTGGGCGAGAAGGGGGTGGGAGAAACGGCAGTCATAGATGGGGATGGAAATGGAACACGCTTTATTGTATCGAGCGATCGCGGTATTCAACACGAAAGCTCTGTGACACTATGAGTACAAGGTCGGCCAGCGAATCGCTCCCGAACCCCAACCGCGTTCTGTCAGGTTCTATAGCGCTGAAGGCCAGGTGGCGAATTTTACTCCCCAGTAATCGACAAACTGTCCACCCAAACGCGGGGACTAATGCCGCCCCCTGTTAACTCCAGGTCAGGCTCCACGTAGATAATCGACTGGAGCAGTTGTAAAAAGTCCCCGGCAACGGTTGCTGACTCAATGCTGGTGCGCTTGCCATCCCGGATCAGCCAGCCATCAAAGGGCAGTGAAAAGGATCCTTGCAGGGCTTGAACTCCAGCATGAAGAGCATGCAGGTCATCGATCAGAATGACATTGTCGGCCTCTTCCAGGCTGTAGGTCTGCGAAGCGGGGGCACCCGGGAAGACGTGATAGAAATGGCGACTCACGGTGACTTTGGCACCAATATTGGCGTGTCCGGTTGGTTGAGCCTGCATGCGGCGGGCCGTGCCAGCACTATGCAGAAAGCTAGACAACACCCCTTGGTCGATGAGGATGACACGGCGCGTGGGAGTGCCTTCGCCATCAAAGGATTCGCCCCCTACATTTTCTGGGTGGAGAGCATCGTCGGCAACGGACAGTAGGGGAGAGGCGATCGCCTTACCAAGAGAATCAGGGGTCGAAAGGCTCTGGTGATCGAGGATATTTTGGGCATTAAATAGATTGGAGAAAGCGCCTAGCAGGCTGATAAAGGCATCTGGCGACAACACTACACGATACTTGCCGGACGGGATCTTGTCGTAATCCAGATGGCTGATCGTCTTTTCCGCAGTTTCTCGCAAGCAGCCAGCGATATCGAGTTCCTCCAGGTTGTGGCTCACCCTAAACGCCCCTGCACTGCGCGGCTTTTTGCCCTCCTGTTCGGTTTTGCTGTAGAGGTAGATAGAACTGATAGAGTGGCCCTCACTGCGCAAGGCTCCCTCACTGTTGAGATAGAAGCGATCGATATCTCGCTGTGCCAAGCCATTGTAGGGGACTGACTTAATGGCCGGATGGGCTGCTAATAAGTCTTTCTCTGCCCTGAGCAAGGTGTCAATCAGGTGAGCAACGGGGGCAGGCGCAGCCTTCTCTGGGGGCGTGACTGCAATGGGAGCAGTGGCCTCTGGACTAAAGTCGGGTACATTTTCCTTAGCGCCAAAAAAGCTAGCCTCGTAAGCTGTTTTCAGTGCCAATTCTAAGCCAGTGGGATCAACATCAGTGGTTGAAGTAATGCCAACAGTGCCCTCCTCGTTCCAGACGCGGACAGTTACGCTGGAACGGTTTGAGGCTTTCACCTGTTTGGGTTCACCCTGGTCAACCTGGACACTCGTTTCATCAATGGCAGCGCCATAGATATCATATTTGCCGATGCCCAAGCGCTTGGAAATGTCCTGGATTTGGGTTGCGAGATCGGGGAGATTGGTTGGCATAGGAATTTGAGGACAATTAACGAAAGATCAGAAGTTTGTTCGACAAAGGGTTTACCCTCATCCCAACTCCTCTGCTAGTGGGAGGAAGGCTTCAAACCCTTGTTGCGATTGGTCGGCTTGGCTCCCCCCTTGCCTCGGCAGGGGGGAAGCAGCTAGGGGAGAGAGCCGATCAACGCCAGCAGGTCTACCGAGAAATTGACTCGCTAGAGGACTTAGCGCCCGCCTACCGTAATCGAGTCCACCTTGAGGTGGGGCTGCCCAACGGTGACGTAGATGCTGCCGCTGATGGAACCACAGAAGCCGGCTGCCAAGCCCAGATCTTTTGAACACATCGAAATCTTGTTCATAATTTCAGTAGCTTCGCCGATTAACGTTGCGCCCTTCAGTGGTTTGGTGATCTTACCGTGCTCAATCAGGTAGGCTTCATCGACGGCAAAGTTGAACTGGCCCGTTGCGCCCACGCTGCCGCCACCCATCTTCTTGCAGTAGATGCCTTTGTCGATAGAGGCAAACAAGTCCTCAATCTCGTAGTTGCCTGGGGCGATGTAGGTATTCCGCATGCGACTGGCAGCGGCGTAGGTGTAGTTGTGGCGGCGACCGCTGCCAGTGCGGGGATGTCCGGTTCGGAGAAAACCAGCGCGATCGCTAATGAAGTTCTTCAAAATGCCATTTTCGATCAGCAGCGTCCGCTGGGCTGGCATCCCCTCATCGTCCATATCAATGCTGCCAAAGGCATGCGGAGAAAGTCCCTCATCCCAAGCCGTCAGGCTTTCGTGGGCGATCTTCTCCCCCTTCTTGTCGATAAAGGGGGTTGTCTTGCGTTCAATTTGGGTAGTTTCCAGCAAATGACCGCAGGCTTCGTGGAAGATGACTCCCCCAAATTCGTTGGCCATCACGATCGGGTAGGTGCCCGACTCAACGTAGTCAGCATAGAGCATTTTGCCGGCAGACTCTGCCACTTCTTCCGCACTAGAGTGGTAGTCCCAGGTGCGCAGGAAATCCGGTTGTCCGGTGCTGCCCACTCGCTTACCGATGGAAGAACGGTTTGCCCCGTCGGCGCAAAGTAAGTTATAGCCTACGGATTGGGTGAGGCGAATATCCCGCGCAAAGGTGCCGTCGCTAGCGGCGACTAACACTTCCTGCCAATCGCGGAAGTATACCGCGCGGCGAGACTGGATGTGGGTGGCTTTGTCCTTGAGGCGGGCGTTTGCATCCAGCAAAACTTCTCCCATCTCACGGATAGAGCTACAGCCTGGCAACCAGGCCTCTTTGCCACGCTTGGTGGCGTAGTCGCGCAGCAATTCCAGGTTGATCTCAGGGACAAAGGAATTAGGAGCGGGGAGGGTTAATCCTAGGATAGAGAGTCCTTTTTCGAGGGCGGCTTTTAAGCCATTGAACGAGAGATCGTTGGTGCTGACGTAACAGTCTGCTTTGCCCCGGAACACACGCACACCTGCACCCGTTGTCAGAGCAGGGGAAATACTGGTGATGGCATCATCTTCGGCTAGGCAACTGATGTAGTTGACCCGCTCCAAAAAAAACTCAACAAAGTCGGCTCCAGCGGCGCGTCCCAGCCCCAAGAGTGTTGCTAGGGGTGCTTCCCAGGACTCATCAAAGCGATCGCGCGTGGCCGAGTAGGTCAAATTTGGGAGTTGCTTGGAAAGCAGCAGGGTATCAGACAGGGTCGCAAGTCTCATCGGCTGTGATCCTCAACAGTATGCGGAGCAAGGATTTAGGGCAGCAAGGCCAATGTTTTGGCCTGTTGGGGTTCCGGCGGGGCGCAGACCCCCGACACAAAATCAAAGGGTTTAGGGACTCAAGTTAAGGGTTTAGGGACTCAAGTGAAAAGATTCTAGGCGCTCAAACTATGGATTTATCCAGAGAGCATGTCACCTTTGCAGGCCCTCATCCCCCAGCCCCTGCTCTCAAGTTGGGAGAAGGGGAACCGAGCATCTCAAAGTCTCTCTCCCAACTTGGGAGAGGGATTGAGGCTGAGGGCAAACGTGACATGCACCCTTTACCCACTTGGTTGACACACAAAGGCTAAAAAAAGTCTTTGTTCCCTCAGTCTAGCAAGATTAAACCGGAGATAAATTCTCGATCGCCACAGGCTCAATGGGGTCTGCCAACTCGAAGCCAAAAATACGCGAATAGAAATACAACTCACCGTCGAGCGCCCGTTTGATATTTTCGGCTTTGCGGAACCCGTGTTGTTCACCTGCAAACAGCACGTAGGCAACGGGCAAACCCTTCTGGCGCAACGCCTCCACCATCATTTCGGCCTGATTGGGGGGGACGATCTTATCTTCGTCGCCCTGGAAAAAGATCACCGGGCAGGAAAGCCGATCGACTGCGTTGATGGGCGATCGCGCCTCATACAGATCTTTGCGCTCTGGGTATGGCCCGATTAAGCCATCTAGATAGCGCGACTCAAACTTGTGCGTGTCCTGGGCCAAGGCTTCCAGGTTACTGACACCGTAGTGACTTGCCCCTGCCTTAAAGACATCGCGGAAGGTGAGTGCAGCCAGTGTGGTGTATCCGCCTGCGCTGCCGCCATCAATGCAGAGGCGATCGCCATCCACCAGTCCTTGCTCCGCCAGATACTTGGCCCCGTTCACACAGTCATCAACGTCAACGATGCCCCAGTTTCCTTTTAGGCGTTCGCGATAGGCTCTCCCATAGCCTGTACTCCCACCATAGTTGACATCTAGAATGGCAATGCCGCGACTAGTCCAGTATTGAATACTGGGACTAAAACTGGCCCCTGTGGCAGCCGTCGGCCCCCCATGAATTTTCACCAGCAGCGGAGGACGTTCGTCGGCTGGTGCAACGAAATCTTTGTTCTTGGGGGCATAGAAGAAACCAAAAGCCGTCAGTCCATTTTCTGTGGGAAACTCGATGGGTTCTGGAATGGAAAGATAGCCAGGGTCAATTTCGAGTTCACTGGAGCGGCGTAGTTCTTCCACCTGCCCGGTTTGCAAGTCGAGCAGAGCGATCGCGGCTGGTTTCGTCGTCGTCCCGCCGATAAACACCAGCTTACCTGGCGCCACCTGGAGGCCGCTGATGCTGGTGTAGGGGGTCGCGATCTCCTGGAGTTCCAGCGTTTGGGTATGGAGTCGAGCTAGCTTCGAGAGGCCGTTTTCCGAATAGGTGCAGATCAGGCTCTCGGCAGACTCGAAGCCATAGGTAGACAGGCCAAAGACCCAGAGCGGCAGGCCAAATTCAGCCTCTTTGGGGCAGAGGGCGGTGACTGAGCCAGCAGGGGCCCAACGGTAGAGATTCCACCAGTTGGTGCGATCGCTGACAAAGTACAACCCCCCATCGGGCGACCACTGCGGCTGAAAGATGGATTCTGCCACCCCCCCAGCCACTTTTTGGGCCACTCCCAGCGAGCCATCGACCTGCACTGGGGCAACCCAGAGTTCCGTGCCATCCCACGGCATATTGGGATGATTCCAACTCAGCCAACAGAGTTGGGAACCGTCTGGGCTGAGGCGCGGGAAGGCATAGAAGTCACTGCCTGCCACCAAGACTTGTCCGCCATTTGCGGCAGGATCTGTAGGATCGCAGTCGAGGGCCACAATCGTATTTTCCGGTTCGGAACTGCCTGTGGTGTGGTCTTCCCGGACACAAATGAGGCGACGATGTTTCGCATCAAACACAGCATCGGCGTAGCGTCGATCCTGCTCAGGGGTGATCGGCTGCGGCGCTTCACCATTCCTTTGTCGATACAGGCGTTGATCGGCAAAGTTGGAGAAGTACACCACACCCTCCACCACAATGTAGGCACCGCCGCCGTATTCATGCACGCGCGTCCGCGCATTGAAGGGCAGGGGAGTGAGGTCGGCAGTTGCTCCGCTGGGCGATCGCTTCACCACCACATTGCGTCCACCTTCTGTGGGGCGGCCTTCGCTCCAGTAGATGTCTTCCCCATCGAGTCGAACTTCTCCTAGGCGAATGCTCCCTGCCACAATTAGGTCAGAGGTGATAGGCGATTTCCAGGAACCGTAGGGGGCGAGGGTGGGTGTCATAACAGGTTGGCTTCAGGCGTTGGAGTTGGAATTTGGGCAGTGGTCGGTAGTGATATGCAAGTCATGATTGGGTGAGTTGCGGGCGCAGCCCGCAACTCACCCAATCATGACAAGTTTAGGCGCATCCAGTGGCCTTCAGATAAAGAATTGCGAGTGAGAATATAGCTGCTTGCAGTGGTGTAGTCTGCGACCACATCACTCAACCCGTTAACCAGTGGGATCGTGTGCTACAGCGCTATACTATCCTGCGGAAATTAACTGCAACAACTCATCGGTAGACATCTTGCCACTCATTTCTGCCCCTTCTAGGAGGCTATCTGCCAAGTCGCGTTTGTGCTGGTGTAACTGCACAATTTTTTCTTCAATGGTGTTTTTGGCGACGAGACGGTAAACCGTAACAGGACGGTGTTGCCCGATGCGGTGGGCGCGATCGCTCGCTTGGTCTTCCACGGCTGGGTTCCACCATGGATCCATGTGGAGCACGTAATCGGCTGCCGTCAGGTTTAAGCCCGTCCCCCCAGCCTTCAGACTGATGAGAAACACATCCCCCTGCCCCGCTTGGAAGGCGTTAACGCGCTTCTTACGTTCCGCTGCGGGTGTGCTGCCATCGAGATATTGATACTCAATTTTTTGCTCCTCCAGATAGTCTCGAATAATCTGCAAATGATCGACAAATTGACTGAAGACGAGCGCCTTGTGCTTGTTGTCTAATAACTCTCCCAACACTTCACCAAACAGTTGCAGTTTTGAACTGGGCAGTGCCATTTCAGGTCTCACCAGCTTTGTATTGCAGCACGCCCGCCGCAGTCGCATAATTTCTGCCAGCACTTGCAGGTGCTTTGCCCCAGCCGTTGCATCGCTTTCGGCGAGTTTTTCCATAGCTTCCCGCCGCAGGGCTTCGTAGAAGGCCATTTCTTCGTTGCTGAGTTCCACCTGGAGCAAAATTTCGGTGCGTGAGGGGAGTTCCTGCAACACCTGGTTTTTAGTGCGCCGCAGCAGAAACGGCTGGATCAATTTTTTCAGCCGCAGCCGTGCCTGCCGGTCATCGTAGCGTTCGATGGGGATGGCAAACTTCTGGTTGAAGCTCTCCAGCGATCCGAGCAGACCAGGATTGATGAAGCGGAACAGGTTCCATAGTTCACCCAAATGATTCTCGATGGGCGTTCCTGTGGTGATCAGCTTGAAGCCGCCCTGTAAATTCATCGCGGCCTGCGATCGCTTCGTGGCAAAGTTTTTGATCGACTGCGCCTCATCTAGCACAATTGTTTGCCACTGCACCTTGGCCAGCTTTTCTGCAACTTCTTCCTGCTGCAACAAGCCATAGCTACACACCAGCAGGTCGAAGGGCTTCAGTTGGTCAAGAAGTTTCTGGCGATCGCCACCGCCAAACTGCAAAACATTCAAAGTCGGTGCAAATTTCTCAGCCTCGCTGACCCAGTTCATGCCCACAGACGTCGGGGCCACCACCAGCGTTGGGCCTTCCGGTGCGCGGGTGAGAATAACCGCAAGGGACTGCAAGGTCTTGCCCAGACCCATATCATCCGCAAGGCAGGCCCCCACCCCCCAGTGGGCTAGTCGTGCCAGCCAGCGAAAGCCATCAAGCTGGTAGTCTCGCAGTTCTGCTTGCAGGGTGGAGGGCAATTGTGGCTCAAAGTCCTCGAGTTCCTTCAGACGCTTGATATGAGCCTTCCAGTGTTTATCTGCCGTTAGCTCGCCAACGTCATCGATCCAGTCTTCCACTGCCATGGCAGCCAGGGGATGCAATCGCAGGTGTTTACCAGAGCGATCGCTAAAACTCCGCAGTTCATCCAGACGCCTGCGAAATTCCTGCGTCAACGCAATAAATTGCCCATCGTCCAGTGGAATAAACCGACTGGGAGTTTGGTCGAGCAGTTGCATCAACTGTTGCATATCCAGCACCTGTTGATTGTCGATTTGCACGCCCCCTTCCGTGGCAAACCAATCATTTTGCTGTTTGATATTCAGCTTGAAGTTGCCCAATCCTACCTGCTGCCGGATGCGGAATCTCTCGCCCTCTGGTTGCTCAATCGTGACGCGATCGCCCAATGCTTGCAACTGCAACAACAACTCCAGGCAGTCCTCCGGGTCTTCCAGCAGCCATTGATAGTCACTGCTTTCGGACTCCGCCAGGATGGGACAGTCGGCAATCACCGCATTTGCCAGTTTCTTCTCGTCTTTGAGATTGCGACTCGTCTGGAGCCGCTTGCCCTCCACCTCCGCCATAACCGTTGCGCCACCAGCCCCAGGACGGTAGTAGGGGCCGCTGTTGGCAAACGGACGCACTAACACCGAGACCTGCAACCCAGTGCTGGCAGGCAACAGATGGATGTGGGGTTTGGGGTCGGAGGGCACTGCCTCTGCCGCAACTCCGCCCCCGATGTCGGAATGCACCGTGACAATGCCCGACACTGCCCCGATGGCAGCCAGTACCCGTTCCTTGGCGGCGGCTGGGACTACAAGTTGGTTCTTTGGCCCCAAGATCTCAGCAATGCGGCGGTGCTCTGGGGTCACCTCAATCACCTTAATGCGGGTGGGAGTTTCCTTTACCACCAGCACCTCCTTGTTGTCTTCAACTTGAGGAACAAACTGGAGTTTTAACGTGTCGTTCTTTTCCTGCTTCACCAGCAGTTCCGGTTCGCCCTTTGCCACTTCTAAACGAATGCTGGGGGCATCTTCCAGAAACACATAGGGATGTCCCACCAGAGCGGTGATCGCCTTTTCGGCGAAGATGTATTCCGGTTTATTCCCCCAGCCATAGTTGTAGCTTTTGATGAAACTACAGACCCGCATATCCTGCGGCGTTAAATAACTGAATTCTTCAGGACTACTTTTGAGGCGTTTGAGGGCAACTGGTCGGCCTTTACTCCACTCACCCTTGGCATTGAGGGACTGCTCGCGGGGTTGAATGGACCAGCTTTTGCCAAACAACGCCACCGACCAAGCCAGCCGGAAATTGCCCTCGGGCTTGGCTGCCGCAACCTCTTCTTTTTTCAGTCCCATCAGGGCTTTCAGCGATAGTTCCCAGGCTTCCTGTGGTTGGATCAGGTCAAGCAGCGATCGCCCTGTTTCCGGCTTCAGCAATTTTGCCGCCTGTTTTGCCACCTGACTCGTTGGCTTCAGGTTTTGCAGCAGTTCCCCAGCAACTTTTGCCATCCACAAATAGCCAGAGGCCACCGCATCTTGGCACAGCGGCTCCAGCAGACGAGGTAAGTATGTCTTGGTCTGCTCTGCATCAGCCCAGAAGTGACAGAGGGAACAAATCAGCGTTTCCACACTGTTTCCCGCAGTGTGAGCAGGAATTGGGCAGCGCAAAATAACATCCTTGCGGCTCAAATCCCCCTGCTGAAACCTCACCAAGTGTTCTAAAGTCACGTAGATAGGACTGAGCCACTGCTTGGCTTGTCGGGCAAGAACACAGTACTCCGCCGCCTCTGCCAGACACGCTGGAGAACCGTCCTGAATTAAGGCAAAGATGAAGAACAGACCACTGATAGAGGAGAAATAAACCTTGCGTTTGTTTGTGCGACCCTTGAGCGACTGCAACGCCAACCGATAGTGTGGAATAGCCGTATCTCCCTGGAGAAAGGCGAGGTCAGCCACAAACGGATGCAACTGTCCTTGAAATTCAGTCGGGATCTGCTCCACCACATTTTGGGCTGCCTGGAATTCTGCCCGTAACAGCAACTGCTCCAGCAGCAGGGCATAGTGCAATGCTGAGCGTGGTCTTGCCGCAGTTAAGATATCCTCGCGGAGCATTGCCACGACTTTGTCTATGGGTTTGAGGTACCCAATCGAGTCATTCAAGATATGCACCAGGGCTTCATTGTAAAGTTCTGGGGGAAGTCCACGAAACCACTCTGGGTCGAAGGGGTTGGTGCAAATCTGCAGCAAAATTTCGCCAAGGCTGATCTGGTTACGCCCGTAGCTATAGCGGTAGTATTCCTCCAGTTGCTTAACGATGGCACTGTGGTTCTTGCGGTAGAGGCTGATGCGAACATCTCGGATGAGTTGGCGATCGTGGCCATAGGCAACGGGACCATCCTTCCAGCGGCGCGGGATGGGAAACCCCTTGTTCACCGCCTCCACTAATTTCTCGAAGTGCTTGGCCTGCAAGGCATCCCGTGTCGCAATTTCCGCCAGCAGAGGATGACACTGGGGCCCCGTGTTGCCGGACTGAACTAGGACTGCCTTTTCCAGCAATGCTTCAATGTAGGGCTTGAGGCTGGGAACGGTGAAGTGCTTGCCGCCGCGCTCCCTCTCTGGCAAGTTGTTCCAGCAATTGACAAAGACAGCACGGCTCACTGGCTCGTAGATGATGGAGAATATCTGCACCATCAACTGTTCCAAGGGGGGCAATCGGCGATACGCCTGGACTAGTTTTTCACGCAGTGCTTCAGAATTGGAGGGTGAGGAAACCATAGTCTCAACGGGGCGATTGCTGCCGCAAAAAAGTAAAACAAAACTGGGCTAGGCAGAGAACAGACAGAGGGCCGAGGAATTTTGTCGCTCATCCTGCCAGCGCTAGGAAGATACCAGATATTTCTGAATAGTAAACGAAACTCTTAGATTGCCTTGGATTCCTCTTTGCAGCCGCAGTGAGCAAGACGGGAAAAGAGGCTACTTCACAATTCTTGACGCGCAATCAATAAAATAGGTTTTTGTAACTATAGCTACCGTTTCTTTCCTAATGCTATTCTAAAGAAGTCAGCTACCACAGGTTACGGTGAAAAAATGTTCAGAAATCACAGAATGCGTCAGGAGAATTTGACACGAGTGAGTGAAACCCATCGTGAGAACCTCCGCCGCAACCTTCAACGTCGTCTGGAAGCAGCACGGGCTCGCGGCGATGAACAGTTGGTACGTCAATTAGAAGCAGAAGCGCATTACATCGGTTAGTCGGCGCTTGTGCTAACTAGTGTCTATAGATTTCATTTGCTCCTTGATCATGGCTTCTGGGGATAGTGTATGCTATCCCTTTTTTGTTTTGACGCTAATCTCTCGAAGGGTGATCTGGCGGTATTGCAAAATGGTCTCTTAATATAGAATCCGTCTGTAAAGTAGCAGTTTGTCACACCACGACAAACCAACTCAATAACCGACGGAGTCGGTATAAAAATGTAAAAGTAAAAACTGTTCGTGGGAAGCTCCGCGCAGCAGGGGTTCCCACAAAACGTGTTGTCCTAACCGATGCGTGTGGCGCTATAAAGGGCATTTCGCGGTGCTGTCAGGAAAAGTAGATCCTAAAAAACGTGAATTCGGGATAAGCTGAAATCCTTGCTTTTCCGTGCGCGACGCGCATGGAACAGCAAGGGTTTTGGGTCACCGCGCCCAGCGCGGTGACCCAAAACCTTCTTAACCAGAACTGACGTTGAAACGTAGATCCTAGAAAAGGAGATCCTAGATTGGTTAATTCGTGGCCGCCTCCTTAGCGATCGCCAGTCCATGCGCCAGTTTGGAACTTTAGAGCCGCCATCGGAATGTCTTCGGGGAGGAGCGTTGTCAGCAATTCATCAGATAGGTCAGACAAAACGGCTAGTCGGTTGGCCTGCCTTTCGATGGTTTTCTCGAATAGATTGCGGACCATCCGCGCATTGCCAAAGGAGCGATCGCGGTTAAGATACAGTTCCTCAAATAATTTCTGAAGCTGTGTACGAGCGTCGGGCGTGAGCTTAAAGTGACTTTTCTCGCAAAGTTTTTCAAAAATGGCCAGCAATTCCTCTGGCTTGTAGTCGTTGAAATAGAAATATCGGTTGAAGCGCGATTTTAGCCCAGGGTTAGACTCAATAAAAGACACCATCTCATCGGTGTAGCCTGCGACGATGACAACGAGGCGATCGCGGTTGTCCTCCATGCGTTTCAACAAAGCATCGATCGCTTCCTGGCCAAAATCTCGCCCCCCCTCTTCGGGAACCAAGGAATAGGCTTCATCAATAAACAACACCCCGTCTAGGGCGCTGTTCACTAGGTCATCTACCTTCTTAGAAGTTTGCCCAATATAACCTGCTACCATACCAGCGCGATCGGTTTCTACCAGGTGACCTTTCTTCAGAAAACCTAGACCATGGAAAATCTGGCCCATCAGCCGTGCGACGGTGGTCTTGCCAGTTCCTGGCGGCCCACAAAAGACCGAATGCAGGGACACAGAGGTCTGTGCCAGACCCCGCTCGGTGCGAATTTTTTGGACTTTGAGAAAATTTGTCAGGGTCTTGACTTCTTCCTTGATGTTGTCCAGTCCCACCAAGTCGTTCAGTGCCGCTAACGCCTTCTCCAAAATAACCGCAGGGTCTTCTGCAGGGGGTGTAACCGCCGCCGATGACGTTTCTGCAACAGGTGAGGCGGTTTGCTCATTCGCTTTAGTCTGTTCCAGAGTTGAAGTTGGGATGTGATCAAAACCATCCTGGTAACGCGGTAAAGACTTATACGTGTGAAGCATCTGCCAAATTTTCGACAGTGCTTCCATTTCTTGCATTGTTACTGTGCCATCTGCCTTCGTTACAACTTGAGCAAACTTATAAATTCCATGGACTGCACTTTCCAAATAATTTGTCCCCCGCTCTGCATCATACTGACGTAGAACTGAGGGCAGAACCAGTTCATCGACAGAGCGATCTTTCGTTAAATCAAGCAACAGTTGCAGTGTACTTTTTTCGTATTTTCGCCGTTCGTCTTCAGCAAACTCCCAGCGATTCAATGCTGCGTTCAGTTTGTCCTGGTCTTTCTTGACCAGAGCATAGACCACCAGAAAAGCCAGCAGTTCGGCGCTATCAATGCCCTGATTACTGCGACCGCAAATAATCAGCACTTTGGCCAGATCCATCAACACCAGATCAGCAAACTTGGGGTCAATACTAAGTACGGGCACCAGTGCATTGACAAGGTCCGTTGCTTCCTGCCGCACCAACCGATAATTGACGACCTGCCGAAAATCCACGTGCCCCTCCTTCCTTAAGCGACCTACCCGTCTATCCCGTTCCAGACCTTAGGAGATGTTTGCAGGAGCTTTGCAGGAGCAAAGTCTCTACAAACATCTCTTCACCGCAGATTACTCATCAATCTGCCAGAGGTCTTTGTTATAGTCCTCATCCAGCACTTTCTTAGGACGCAGCACCAAGACCACCCGCCCCAAGATGGGCAGCGTTGGTTCTTGCTCAAACCACTGGATCTGGACCTCTCCCTGGCGATCAACAGCAAAGTAGCTACGGTCATCCCAGGTGCGTTCTGCCCGGTCGATCATCACAACGACTTCCTCAGAGGCTCCCTCCAAGGTTGTGGGTAAGTCGTTTAAGTCGGCCAACAGCACCACGGGGTCTTCTGCGGCAAACACAACTTGCCAGCCCGGCACTGGCAGCCATGCTCCGGTTCCGGAAAACTTGACCAGGCGAAATGGCCCTTCTTCTTCAATGAGGGGAACGGCCCTAAGGTCTGTAGTAGCCAGGGGGAGCTTACCAACCACGGGCAAGATGCGGGGAACCTCAGACTGCGTTTCCAGGCGATAAATCGGGAGGAGGGGAGCCTGTTTGCTAGGGGCGACGGTGAAGTCGGTGAGTAACTTCTCGATCTGGCGACGAGCGCTCTCACTGGTGGCAAACCGTAGCCCAAGGGCAATCAACCGCGATCGCGCCTGTAGGTCTGACTGCTGACGAGCCAGCTTCCAGTAGTAAAAGGCGATCGCATCCCCCGGATGAGACGGAAATTCCTCGGGTGGGGTGGCCAGCCGCGAAAAGTCTTTCAGCGCCTTGGCTACTTCCCGTGCCCCTTCAGAGTCAATTCCCTGTTCTACCACCAGCGTTGCTGCCGCTGCTCGGTCTGCCTGGTTGAGGATGCGGAACTCGTAGAGCGAGTCGCTGCCCGTCCGCTCAAACCGTGCTTGCACCTCTGGTGCAACCCCGTGGCTCAGGATGGTGGCAAGCACCTGTTCTGCCACAATAATCTGGTTTTGCTGGATCGGCTCGAACCCAGTGGCCTCAAAAATTTGCTGCGGACTCATGCCCAGCTTTTGCAGGCGTTGGCAGTCTCGTGCCCAATCGGCCCACACTCCTTCCTTGCGGCGTAGCCGCTTGATCATCTCCTGGAGGAGTGAGTCTTCCGGCGGATTAAATTCAGGAGGATTTGGCGGTACAGCAGTCATAGTTCATCTCGTTGAAGCCTTTGCCCACTCTAACGCGATACCCAAACACAATTTTCAATGAAAGCCTAGGATTTCAATACAAACCAATACAAACTCGGCAATTCTCAGGATGAAAATCAGAGGTCTGAGGGTTGCACCTACAGAGTACGACCAGAGTACGACCCTCAGACCTCTGGTATGGTGTTAATCCACCACAAGTGAGTTAACACCATATCAGAAGCCAAACCAAGCACTGCTGAACCCCTGACGGCAGACTTGACGAATCTGTGGATCTGCTGACATAATCGTAAACGCATTGTTAGAGTGCGATCGCATTCTGACATGGCAAGCTAAAATGAAATGAGCGGGGCTATAGCACAGTTGGTAGCGCGTCTCAATGGCATTGAGAAGGTCACCGGTTCGAGTCCGGTTAGCTCCATAGGAATCTTGACAAATGTCTCAAATTGCTGGCTTATGGCTGCTAGCAGTAGCGCGGTTTATGATCACGCTGCTGAGCTTCTTAACCAGTGGACTCTTGTGCTACGTGATTGTCTCTCATCAATATGGCGCTACGCGCTCATGCTGTAAATGTAAAACTTTATCCCAACCTAATGTGTATAACGTCAGTTCGGGTTAAGAGGGTTTTGGGGCACCGCGCCCGGCGCGGTGCCCC